>JACPJY010000158.1 GCA_016187325.1 Rhodospirillales bacterium
GATGCGGGCCGAATAATCGACGTGGGTGACGGCCGGGATGTCGGAGCGCGGCACGTTCAGCTTGTCGATGCCGAACAGCGCCTTCTCGGCCGCCGTCATCTCGCGGCGCCGCGACGGCTGAACGCCGGCGACCATCAGCATGTAGGGGCTGTCGGCGTCGATCTCGAACCAATCGGCGACGTCCTCGCGCAGCACCGCCGGCGCGAACGGGCGGAACGACTCGCGGTACTTGACGCGCAAATTGAGCGTCTTCTGCATGCCGGGAGAGCGGGCATCGCCGAGGATCGAACGGGCGCCGAGCGCCCGCGGCCCGAACTCCATGCGGCCCTGGAACCAGCCGACCGCCTTGCCGTCCTTGATCGCGTCGGCGGCGATGGCGATCGCCTTGTCGCCGTCGAAGACCGTGAACCGGGCGCCAACGGTGGCGAGGCGCTTCTCGATGTCGTCCTCGGCGTATGCCGGGCCCAGGTACGAGCCCTGCATGGCGTCCATGCGGTTGTCGACCCGCCGGGGTTGCCCCTTATATAGGTGGTAGGCGGTCAATGCGGCGCCGAGCGCACCGCCGGCGTCGCCGGCTGCCGGCTGCACCCAGACGTTGTCGAACTTGCCGTCCCTGAGCACCTTGCCGTTGGCGACGCAGTTGAGGGCGACGCCGCCGGCGAGGCACAGGTTGCGCTCGCCCGTCTCGGCACTGAGGCCCCTGGTCAGCCGCATCACCACCTCCTCGGTCACCGCCTGCACCGAGGCGGCGAGATCCATGTGACGCTGGGTGAGGAGCTCGTCAGGTCTCCTGGCCGGGCCGCCGAACAGCGCATCAAATCGGTCGTTGGTCATGCGCAACCCGGTGCAATAGTCGAAATACGACTGATCGAGCCGGAACGTGCCGTCCGCCTTGAGGTCCATCAGGTTGCTGAGGATCAGGTCCTTGAACTTCGGTTCGCCGTAGGGCGCCAGGCCCATCACCTTGTATTCGCCGGAGTTGACCTTGAAGCCGGTGTAATAGGTGAAGGCCGAATAGAGGAGCCCGAGCGAATGCGGGAAGTGCAGCTCCTTGGTCATCTCAAGCCGGTTGCCGGAGCCCAAGGCGACCGATGTGGTCGCCCATTCGCCGACGCCGTCCATGGTCAGGATTACCGCCTTCTCGAACGGTGACGGGAAGAAAGCGGACGCCGCGTGGCTCTGGTGATGCTCGGCGAACAATAGCTTGTTCTTCCAATCGAACTCCGGATCGAACGCGCTGAACTGCTTGCGTAGAAGGTCCTTCTGGAAAAGCTTTTCGCGCAGCCACACCGGCATTGCCATCTGGAACGACCGGAACCCATTAGGCGCAAACGCCAGATACGTCTCGAGCAGCCGCTCGAACTTCAGGAACGGCTTGTCATAGAAGGCGACGAAGTCGACGTCCTTGAGGCGCCCGCCCACATGTTCGAGGCAGTAGCCGATGGCGTGGATCGGAAAGCGCGCGTCATGCTTTTTGCGGCTGAATCGCTCTTCCTGGGCGGCGGCGACGATATGGCCGTCCTCGATCAGCGCCGCCGCGCTGTCGTGGTAGAAGGCGGAGATGCCGAGAATGCGCAACGAGCTTCCTTGCTCAGAAAATCGTGTAAATGAACGGCGCCACCGCCGAGCCTTGACTGAGGACCACCAGGCCGCCGAACACCGCCATCATGACAATCACCGGCAGCAGCCAGTACTTCTTGCGGACTCTCAGGAATGCCCAAAATTCGGCGATGAAATCCATTTTGGCCTCTTAGAATTGATGGCGCATCGATTCCGGCGCCGGCCCGGCGGGTTGCCGTTCGATCCAGTAGCTCTTGGCCTGGCGGTCGAACTTGAGCCTAAGCGGATCCTTGCCGGCAAGCCGCATGAAAAGCGCCATCGGCGTCACCGTCAGGTAAAACAAGAAACCCATCACCAGCGGGTTCACCACCTTGTGCAGCGTCATGCCGAGCAGAAACCACAGACGGTTGAGCGGCCGCAGCACCACCGGGGCGAAAACCGCGGCGGCCGCGACCAGCGCGCCGACGACTAGCGCCCATATCCTGACCGCGCCGCCGTCGATCAGCGGCCACAGCCCGACGACGGTGAAGACGACGGCGAAGACGACTCCGAAGGCGCGCTCGCTGCCGGCCTTGACCGCCGCGTCGCGCTCGAAATCCTCGTGAAGCGACTGCGATTCCATGATCCTCGCCTCAATCCTCGCCCCTGTCCTTGCCCGGCTGTTTACCCTTGCTTGGGGCCGAAAGTAAAGACCGACGGGCATCCCCTGCGCCGGGCGCGGCCCGGAGGTTCCCGGGCCCCTAGGTTCGCCTCAGCCGCGCCGCGTAAAAACCATCGATGCCGCCGAGATTGGCTAGCTGCGAGGGTAGACTCCTGAGCGTGCCGTCCGCGGTCAGCAACTCGCCGAGCCCGCCCACCTCGGCCGGCCGGATCGGCACCGGCACCGCCAGCACACCGCTGCCGATCAGGCGCGCGATCCGATCGGGAC
This sequence comes from Rhodospirillales bacterium, assembly GCA_016187325.1. GTDB lineage: Bacteria > Pseudomonadota > Alphaproteobacteria > Rhodospirillales > Casp-alpha2 > JACPJY01. The sequence continues at coordinate 2,489 of JACPJY010000158.1, forward strand.
CCTCTTCCGGCTGCAGCGAGCAGGCGCAATAGACAATGTAGCCACCCGGCGCCACCATCTCGAGCGCCGAGATGAGCAGTCGGTGCTGGGCTTTGCTGAGCGTCGCCATGTCGTCGGGCGTCTTCAGGCGCGCCACGTCGGGATGGCGGCGGATGGTGCCGGTCGCCGAGCACGGCGCGTCCAACAGCACTGCGTCGGCCGGCTCGCCCGGCCGCCAGTCGACCACATCGGCGGCGACGAGTTCCGCCTCCAGGCCGAGGCGGTCGAGATTGTCGCGCAGCCGCGTCAGCCGCTTGGGCGAGCGGTCGACGGCGGTGACGCGGGCGCCCCGCGCCGCCAGTTGCGCGGTCTTGCCGCCCGGCGCCGCGCACAAGTCGATAACCCGGCGGCCGGCGACGTCGCCGAGGAAGCCGGCCGGCAGCGCCGCGGCGGCGTCCTGCACCCACCAGGCGCCGGCGACGAACCCGGGAAGCGCGGTGATATTGCCGCCCGGCGCTCGCCGCAGGCTGCCGGTCGGCAGCACCTTTGCCTCGAGCTTTTCGGCCCACGCCTGGGCGTCGTCCTTGACCGTGATGTCGAGCGGCGCCTCGGCGAGATGCGCCTCGGCGATGGCGCGGCAGACCGGCTCGCCGTAGGCCGCCGACCACGACTGCCACAGCCAGTCGGGGGTATTCAGTCGGGCCGCGTCCTGAGCCATGAGCAATGCCTGGCCCTCGCGGACGAGACGGCGCAGCACGGCGTTGACCAGTCCCTTCAAGTGCCCGTGGCCGAGCGTCTGGGCGAGATTGACGGCGGTGGCGACCGCGGCGTGCGGCGGCGTACCGAGGAACAGGATTTGGGTAATCCCGAGCCTGAGCACGTTGGCGACGTGCGCCGCCTTGCGCGGCAACGGCCGTTCGAGCGCATGGTCGACAAGCGCATCGATCTGGCCGAGCCTTCTCAGTGTCGTGGCGGCGAGGTTGCGGGCAAACGCCCGGTCGCGGACGGCGAGCATGGCGAACGCCGGATGGTCGGCGATCGCCTCGTCGAGCGGCCGCTTTTGCGCCAGCACCGCATCCAGAACGTCGAACGCGACCCGGCGGGCTGGCAGAGGTTTTTTGGTCATCCGCCAGTCATGCCCGAGGCGGCGCCCCGCCGCAACAGGATTGCGGGGCCGGTGCCGCTTGCTGGGTAATGCGCGCGGCTTGGCTTCGGCCCGCGAAGGGACTAGTGTTCCCCGCGACCGCGCAAAACGATTCTCCAAGCAGTGCCCTGAACGGACGATCCTATTTCGTTGCCGTGACCGAAAGATCTCCACAGAAATTCACCAACGCACATGTGCTGGCAACGGCGGCGGCGCTGTTCGTACCGATGGCGATCCTGCTGGCCAAAGGCGTGGCGCCATTGTTCGCGCTGGCGGCAATAAGCGTCGCGGCCGTCGAACTTCACCGCCGGCGCACGCTGCCGCTGCTGTCGGGGCCGGTGCTTTATCTCATGGCCGGGTTGGCGGGATGGGCACTCCTGAGCTGGTGGTGGTCGACCGCCCCGGACGAGACGGTCAAGACCGGGCTATCGCTGGCGCTTACTTTTCTCGGCGGTGCCGTCCTGATCGGTGCCGCGGCGCGCTTCGATGCCCGCGAGCAGGAGATTTTCCGCACCGGCGTGATCGTCGGCGGCGCCGTCGGGTTCGCGTTGATCGCGTTCGAATTTGCCACCGACGCCTGGCTGGCGCAGTACCTCTACGGCCTCAAGGGGAAGAAGCTCTTCCTCGTCGAGGAACGCCATACGGCGGCAATGAATCCGGGCCTGGCGGCGACGGCGCTTTTCTTCTGGACGTGGGCGTTGGCGGTGCGGGCGCGGTTTCCGGGCGCGGCCGCCAATATCGCCATCGCCGTTGCGTTCGCGCTGATCCTGTTGGGCAATGCCGACGCCGTCGTCGTCAGCCTGGTCGCCGGGGCGGTGATCTTCGGCGCGGCGCTGGCGCTACCGAGGATAGTGCCATGGATCCTGGCCGCCGTGATCGCCGCCGGCGTCGCCATGGCGCCGTTGGTCCCCAGCCTGCTACCCAATCCGCTCGAGCCCGGCGCCCGGCCCGCGTGGATGACGCCGTCGGCGGCGCACCGGATCGTGATTTGGAAAAACACCATCCCTTACATTGCCAAGAACCCGGTTCTCGGCAGGGGGTTCGATACGGCGCGCTCACTCTATGGCGTCGCCGACATACGCCAATACGCCCTTCCCGGGGACAGTCGGTACCTGCCGTGGACGGTCCAATACGAACCGATCCCCTTGCATCCGCACAACGGCGTCCTGCAGGTATGGCTGGAGCTGGGGCTGGCGGGGGCGTTGATCCTGCTCGGGCTGCTGCTGACGGTAATTCGCGCCATCACCGCCGGCGTCGACGAGCGGACCAGGCGGGCCGGCGCACTGGCAATGGTGACGACGGCGCTGACCATCGCCTCGATCAGCTTCGGTGCTTGGCAAAGCTGGTGGCTGGCCTCGATGCTGTTGGCAGCCGCGTTCCTGGCGGCGGTGACCCTGCCGGCTGTCGGGGCCGCCGCAGCGCTGGGCGAGCCGGCCGCGGCGACGCCGGCAGCCCCGGTCATCCCGGCGGCACGGGAAATCGGCGGACCGAAGGGCCCGGAGCCGACCCGCTACGGCGACTGGGAGCATAAGGGCCGCGCCATCGACTTCTAAAAAGCGGCCGGTTACACCCTCAAAAGCTGCAATTCCGTTTCCTTCGGCGCCAATTTTGCTGTCAATTGTTCTTATTTTGTTCTATACTATTTTAATGGCGATTCGGGCCTCGAATCGACCTCCTTTCAACGGGTTCCAGGCGGTGTCGAACGTGGGTAGCGGGCAAAACCGCGTCACCGGCAGCGGGCGGCCCAGGGAACGACACTTGAAGCACCGGTCTAAAACCACTGGAGACAGGCGGAAAGCGATGGGATTGTTGCGAGCCTCGGCATTGTTGATCCTGCTCGCCGGCGTCGCGGTGCCCGTCGGAGTCGGCGGCATCGGCGAGATCGTCCCCGGCCCGGTGCCGGCGGAGGTGCTGGCGGTCCTCGACGGCGACACCTTGGTGGTGCGCGCCCGCATCTGGCTCGGCCAGGACGTCGAAACCAGGATCCGCCTCGATGGCATCGACGCGCCCGAGCTCAAGGGCAAATGCGAATCCGAGCGGCGGATGGCGGTCGAGGCGCGCGACCGGGTCGCCTGGCTCGCCGCCGGCGGCCGCGTCATCCTGCGCAACATCCAGTACGGGAAATACGCCGGTCGCGTCGTCGCCCGCGTCGAGACCCCCGATGGCCGCGATTTTTCCGACGCGCTCCTGAGCGCCGGCCTGGCTCGGGCCTACGACGGGCGGCGCCGGGAGCCGTGGTGCGGGGTCGCGCCGGCTTCCAACTGACCGCGTTTTCCGCCCGACTCGCGGACCGCAAATTCCATTGCCGGAATTCCGTTTCTGCGGCATCCTTGCAGAAAAATTGCGCCATCCGAAACGATGCGCAAACGTATTTGCCGTGAGAGACGGGCGCTCAGGCAAGACAAAGGCCGCCTCAGGGGGTCGTCAATGGGGTTGTTCGACTGGTTCGCCTCCTTCCGGCCGGGGGGAAAACGGAAGCGGACGGAGAGGTTGTCGGAGAGGGCGTTCGTTCCGTCGGGCGCCGGCACCGCCGCGCCGCCGAAGATCCTGATCGCCGCCCTCGCCGACGACAAGGGCGGCCAGGCCGGCAAGCGGCTCGGCGAGCTCGTCACCAAGATTCCCGGCGTCGAGGTGTTCCGCAAGAAAGAGACGCTGAAGCTGCCGGAAACGATCAGCGACGCCGCCGAACGGCTTATTCTGGCCGCCGACGAGGGCCGTGCCTGGCTGAAGGCGGAAAGCTGTGACTTGCTGGTATGGGGCGAGGTCGCCAACACCGGCTCGCTGACGCTCCGTTTCCTGCCGGCGCCGGGAAACGACAGCGACCAGACGATATTCGCCGGGCTGGGTGAGACCGTCGAGCTGCCGGTCGGCTTCGCGGCTGAACTCGAGCCGCTGATCGGCGCCGTGGCGATCGGCGCCTTCGCCACCTCGTTCAAGGGCGCGCGCAGCAGGCTTGCCGAGGCACTCGGCAAATATCTCGCCGCCGTCGCCGGCATGGTCCAGAAGGTGCCGCCAGGGTTGACCGCCGACCAGGGAGCATCGACGCTGACTGCGCTCGGCAATGCTTTCGTCGCCTATTCCCATCTCGGCGGCGGCGTCGAGCAGCTCGATCGTGCGACGCTCGCCTATCAAGCCGCAAACAAGCTGGTGACCAAGGAAAACGCACCCCTGACGTGGGCGCGGATCCAGAACCATCTGGCTACCGTGATGCAGGTGCAAGGCCAGATCAAGAAGGAGCCAAAGCTCCTGCGCAGCGCCGCCATCATCTTCAGCACCGTCACCACGACGCTCGACCGCAACCGGCACACCAACGATTGGGCGCTGGCGTACACCTATCTCGGCAAGGTGCTCTATATCCTGGCCGGGATGGAAGGCAAGCCGCAGTACCTGAAGACCGCCGCCGCCGCTTACGAGAAGGCGCTCGGCGTCTACGATAAGGAGACCATGCCAAGCCGCTGGGCCGAGGTCACCAACCAGTACGGCGTGGTACTGCTGGCGCTCGGCGAGAGCATGGGCGGCGACGCGGTGCTGGAGCAGGCGGTCGCCAAGTTCCGTACCGCCATGAACCTGCGCCAGCGCGACAAGACGCCGTTGTTGTGGGCGCAGACGGCGAACAACCTAGGCGCCGCCTGCTTCGCGCTGGCGAAGCGCAATTCCGAGGCGTCGCTCCTGCGCGAGGCGTCCAATTGCTTCGAGGGTGCGACCGAGATCTACCGCCAGCAGGGCATCGTCAAGCAGGCGCAGGTGATCGAGAAGAATCTGCACCGGGTGCAGCGGCTGTTGATGACCCGCGGCGCCTGAGCGAGGGCGCAATCCGGGCTTAAGCAAACGAAGGGCGGGGCCCCATGGATTCCCAGGGACCCCGCCCGTTATTGTATGCGAGCGTCGCGATATTCAGCGCCTACCCATCGTCGCCGAAGCGGGCGATGTCCTCCGGACCCTTCTTCGTCGCCACCTTTTTCTTGCCCTGGACGAGGACGCGAATTTCCTCGACCACGTCGGGATTGGCCAGCGTCATGACGTCGCCGATGTCGAGCGTATTAGAGATCGCCGCCAGCACCCGGCGCATGATCTTGCCCGACCGCGTCTTCGGCATGTCGGGGACGACATAAACGTTTTTCGGCCGCGCGATCTTGCCGATCTCCTGCTCGATCGCCTTGGTCACTTTCGCCTGCGCGTCGTTTCCCGATTTCACGCCGGGCTTCAGCGACACGTAGATGTCCGGCACGCGGCCCTTGAGATCGTCGACGACGGGAACCACGGCCGCCTCGGCGATCTCCGGGACCGTCAGCGCCGCTGATTCGAGCTCCTTGGTCCCCAGCCTGTGCCCGGCAACGTTGATGACGTCGTCGAGCCGCCCGAGGATCCGGTAGTAGCCGTCTTCCGCCAACAAGGCGCCGTCGCCGGTGAGATAAGGCCAGTCGCGCCAGTCTTTGCTTTTCTTGTTCTTGCAGTAGCGCGCGTAATAGGTGCTGACGTAGCGGTCGCGGTCGCCCCAGATCGTCTGGAACGCCCCCGGCCACGGGTTGCGGATACAGATGTTGCCGGCCTTTCCGGCCCCGGCGCCGAGTTCCTTGCGCTCGTCGTCATAGATGACCGGATGGATGCCGGGGACGGCCGGGCCGGCGCTGCCGGGTTTCATCGGCTGCAGTGCCGGCAACGTGCTACACAGGAACCCGCCGGTCTCGGTCTGCCACCAAGTGTCGACGATGATCGCCTCGCCCTTGCCGACGACCTTGTGATACCACCGCCATACCTCCGGCTCGATGGGCTCGCCGACCGTCGTCATGTGCTTGAAGTGGTAATTGTATTTCTGCGGCTCGTCGGGGCCGGCCTTGCGCAGCATGCGGATAGTGGTCGGCGCGGTGTGGAAGATGTTGACGTCGAGCCGCTCGGCGATACGCCACGGACGCCCAGCGTCCGGATAAGTCGGCACGCCCTCGTAAATGACGCTGGAGGCGGCGAGTGCCAGCGGCCCGTAGACGATATACGAGTGGCCGGTGATCCAACCGATGTCGGCCATGCACCAATAGACATCCTCGGGGTGGATGTCCTGCACGTACTTCGACGTGCCGGCGACGTAGGCGAGGTAGCCGCCGGTCGAGTGCTGGCAGCCCTTGGGCTTGCCGGTGGTGCCGCTGGTGTACATCAGGAACAGCGGATCCTCGGCCGGCATTTTGACCGGCTCGACCCGCGCGTCGCGGTATTTCTTGAGCACGTCGTTGACGATGAAGTCGCGGCCCTTCACCGGCTCGGACTTGGAGTGGTACTGCCCGGGATAGCGCTGCCAGACCAGGACTTTGTCGACCTTTTGCCCTTTTTCCTGGGCGGTCTTGACGGCGATGTCGGCGTTGACCTTGTGGTCGATCAGCTTGCCGTTGCGGTAGTAGCTGTCGATGGTGATCAAAACGTGGCTTCCAGAATCGACGATGCGATCGGCGCAGGACTGGCCGCTGAACCCGCCGAAAACCTCGGAGTGGATGATGCCAAGACGGGCGCACGCCAGCATGGTGACCGGAAGCTCCGGCGTCATCGGCATGTGCAGAGTCACCCGATCGCCTTTCTTGAGCTTCGCGAAGTCCCGGAGCAGCGCCGCGAATTCGTTGACCCTGACGTAGAGCTCCTGATAGGTGATGACCGCCGGCGCCTCGTCCTCGGGCTCGGGGACGAAGTGAATCGCCGCCTTGTTCTTGTGCTTCTTGAGGTGGCGATCGATGCAGTTGTAGGACGCGTTGATCTTGCCGCCGACGAACCATTTCCAGCACGGCGCATCGCTGGTGTCGAGCGTCGTGTGCCAGTAGTCGTACCAGCTCAGAAGATCCGCGTACTCCTTGAAGCATTCCGGAAAATTGTCGAGGCTGAAGCGCTCGAAAATCGCCGGATCGGTCATATTCGCCTGGGCGATGAACTGAGCGGAGGGATAGACATAGCCCTCCTCTTTCCAATGAACCGCGATCTGCGCTTCACTCAGCCCGCTGTCTTCGCTGGATTTTCCCTTGGCCATAGCCAAACCTCCCCGTTTTGCTGACCGTTCGATCATCGCGACCGGCTTCGGGACCGTGGCCGCCGGCGCCGGTTCCCCCGCCACCGCGCGGTCGGGCCCGATTGGTTCGCGATGCTATGGAATTATGACGAGAATCCGGCGCGTGACAAGGGCCGGCGGCGCGGATTCGCCGTCTCGGTTTCCACCGCCGTCAGGTTGTCGCCCTCGCAGGGCCCGGAGACGCAATAGCCGTCGTCGATACGGAACTGGGCGCCATGGGTCGAGCACTGGATCAGGGTGCGGCCCGCATTGAGGAATTGGCCGGGCTGGAAATCCAGCGGCATGCCGGTATGGGGGCAGGAATTGACGTAGACGAACGCCTTGGCCCCGCGGCGGATGGCCATATAGAGAAGCCGTCCGTCGGCGGTGTCGATGAAGAAGCCGTTGGAGCCGCCGTCGGGGATGTCGTTGACGGCGCACAGTTCCGTCGCCGCCTTCGTCGTCCGCTTCTTTCCGCCCGGCTTTTCGGCCATCCGGCTTCTGTCAGTCCTTGGGGATGGACTTGCGCCAAGCGGTGATGGCGACGCTCGCGAACAACCCGGCCCTGGTGTAGGGGTCGCCGGCGGAGAACGCCGCGGCGGCCGCCTTGTCCTCGATATCGACGACGATCAAGCTGCCGTTCGGCTGGCCGTCATCGTCGAGCAACGGACCGGCGATCAGGATGCGGTCCTTGAAGGTTCCAAGATAATCAACGTGCGCTGGGCGCGTCTTCTGGCGAACCTCCAGCTGGCCGGGCTTGTCCTTGCAAGTGATGGCGAAATACACAGGCGCAGTTCCTTTCCTTTGTTATGTTGCTGGCGCCGTCACGCCGTCTCCATGACGCCGACCGGGCGCGACAACAGGCCCTCGATGGCGGCGTCGATGTCGGAGAAGTGGTTGATGATGCCGTCGACGGCGAGACAGATCGGCATGTCGACGCCGACTCGGCGCGCGAGCTCGGTGACCGAGGCGGCGTTGAACACGCCTTCCGCGACCGAGGCGCGGGCGGCCATGATGTCGGCCAGCCGCTCGCCGCGGCCGAGCGCCACGCCGAGCGAGAAGTTGCGCGACTGCATGGCATTGCAGGTCAGCGTCAGATCGCCGATGCCGGAGAGGCCCATCAACGTCTCGGGCCTGGCGCCCTTGGCGGCGCCGAGGCGCGCCATTTCGGCCAGCCCGCGGGTGATCACGGTAGCGCGCGCGTTCTCGCCCATGCGCCGGCCCTCGACGATGCCGCAGGCGATGGCGATGACGTTCTTGACGGCGCCGCCGATCTGTACACCGGCGACGTCGTCGGAGCGATAGATGCGAAAGCGCGGCGTGCCGAGCGCGTCCGAGAGCCGCACCGCCAGCTTCTCGTCTTTGGCCGCCAGCGTCACTCCGGTCGGCAGGTTGCGCGCGACCTCGATGGCGAAGGTCGGTCCCGACAGCACCGCGACTGGAGTCTCGGGCAGAGCGTCGGCAACCACCTCGCTCAACAACGCCGAGGTCTCCTGCTCGATGCCCTTGGCGCAGATCACCGCCGGCAGGTCGGGCTTCACGGACATGGCGAGTGTCCGGCAGACGCCACGCACGAACTGCGATGGCATTACCAGCAGCAGCGCTTCGGCGCCGGCAGCCGCCACGGCAACCTCGGCGGTGGCGCGGATCTTCTTGTCCAGCTTGACGCCCGGCAGATACGTCGGGTTCTCGTGGGCACTGTTGATGGCGTCAGCGACCTCCGGCTCGTGGGCCTGGATGATGACGTCGAGGCCGGCGCGGCGGGCGACCATGGCGAGCGCCGTTCCCCAGGCGCCGGCGCCGATGATGCCGATGCGTTTCATGCGCTTCTCCCCCCGCTTCTCGCCCAGGCCCGCATTCGCGTCACGCCTTGACGCCGGCGCCGGCCGCCGCCGGCGCGTCGGGGTCGAGCGGCCAGCGCGGCCGGGCGGCGAAGTCGAGCCCGTCGGTCAGCCCGGCGCGCAGCCGCTCGATGCCGGCCCAGGCGATCATCGCGCCGTTGTCGGTGCAGAGGCGCGGCGGCGGGGCGATGAATCGGAACCCCTGTTCGGAGGCGAGCGCGGCGAGACGTTTGCGGATGGCGGCGTTGGCAGCGACGCCGCCGGCGACGACCAGCGCCGCCGGGCCGAGGTGCCGGGCCCGGAAGGCGGCGATAGCGTTCGCCGTGCGGTTGGCCAGCACGTCCTCGACCGCCGCCTGGAACGCGGCGCAAATGTCGGCGATGTCGTTGTCGGTGAGCTTGCCGTTTTCGTCTTGCGGCAGCGCCTCGACGGTCTGGCGCACTTTTGTTTTGAGCCCGGAGAACGAGAAGTCGCAACCCGGCCGGCCTTTCAGCGGCCTCGGCAGCGGGAACCGCTTAGGCTCGCCCTTGGCCGCCCAGGTTTCCACCGCCGGGCCGCCCGGGTAGCCCAAGCCCAGCATGATCGCCGTCTTGTCGAAGGCCTCGCCGAGGGCGTCGTCGATGGTGGTGCCGAGGCGCCGGTAGCGCCCCACCCCTTCGACCACCAGAAGCTGACAATGACCGCCGGAGACCAGCAGTAATAGGTAGGGGAAATCGAGATTGCCGATCAGCCGTGCCGTCAGCGCGTGGCCCTCCAGGTGGTTGACGGCGATGAAAGGCTTCTTGAGGACGGCGGAAAGCGCCTTCGCCGTCATGGCGCCGACCAGCACGCCGCCGATCAGCCCCGGGCCGGCGGTGGCGGCCACCGCGTCGAGATCGGCGAACGTGATCCCGGCCTTCTCGACGGCGCGCTCGATCAGGCCGTCGATGTGCTCCAGGTGCGCGCGCGCCGCCACCTCCGGCACGATGCCGCCGAACGGCCGGTGGTCGTCCTGCTGCGACAGCACCTCGTCGGCGAGGATCCGGCGCTCGCCGTCGACGACGGCGGCGGCGGTTTCGTCGCAACTGGTCTCGATGCCGAGGACGCGCATGCAACGGCCTATGATAAAACCCTTTTACCGAGGGGGCTCCGGACCTTACTCTGCCCGGACTTTACCCGCAGGCCGACCGCGAACCAACACCCACGACGGCAACGGCAGAAGGTGATGGCAGATACCCGGCGTTTCCGCATCGGCACCCGCGGTAGCCCGCTGGCCCTGGCCCAGACCGGGCTGGTCGCTTTGCGGCTGAAGGCTGCCCATCCGGCGCTGGCCGAGCCGGGGGCGCTCGAGACGGTGGTGATCAAGACCACCGGCGACAAGGTGCTCGACCGGCCGCTCGCCGACATCGGCGGCAAGGGGCTGTTCTCGAAGGAGATCGACGAGGCGCTCAAGGCCGGCCGCATCGATCTCGCCGTGCACTCGGTCAAGGACATGGAAACGTGGCTGGCCGACGGTATCGTGCTCGCCGCCGTGCTCGAGCGCGAGGATCCGCGCGACGTCTTCATCTCGGCGAAGGCTAAAGGTCTCGCCGATCTGCCCCCGGGCGGCGTCGTCGCCACCGCGTCGCTGCGCCGCCAGGCGCAGGTCTTGCACCGCCGTCCCGACCTGCGCGTCCAGCCGCTGCGCGGCAACGTCGAGACGCGTCTCAGGAAATTGAAAGACGGCGCCGCCGACGCCATCCTGCTCGCCCTGGCCGGGCTGAAGCGCCTCGGCCTTGCCGATGAGGCGACGGCGATCCTCGCCGCCGACGAGATCCTGCCGGCGGTCGGCCAGGGCGCCATCGGCGTCACCTGCCGCGCCGGCGACGAGCGCGCCCGCGAGCTGCTCGCCGCCATCGGTCACGGGCCGTCGATGGCCTGTGTCACCGCCGAGCGCGCCATGCTGGCGGCGCTCGACGGCTCGTGCCGGACGCCGATCGCCGGACTGGCCGAGGTGGACAGAAACGGCGACGACGGCGGCTTGACGCTGCGCGGCCTGGTCGCCAGGCCCGACGGCAGCAAGCTCCTGCAAACCAGCCGCGCCGGTTCCGTCGCTGACGCGGAAAAAATCGGTCGCGACGCCGGTCTCGAGCTCAAGCGTCGTGCCGGCCCGGGCTTCTTCGACTGACCGGCAACAAGGCGATGCGGCTCCTGATCACCCGCCCCGAGGAGGATGCCGAGCCGCTCGCTACGGCGCTCGCGGCGCGCGGCATCGCGAGCCTGATCGAGCCCTTGCTGACCGTCGCCGACGTGGCAGGTCCGGCCCCCGACCTCGCCGGCGTGCAGGCGCTGCTTGTGACAAGCGCCAACGGCGTCCGCGCCTTCGCGCGGCGGAGTCCGGAGCGCGCGATGCCGGTGCTGGTGGTCGGCGACGCCTCGGCCGCCGCGGCGCGGCAACTCGGATTCACATCGGTCAAGAGCGCCGCCGGCGACGTGGCGGCGCTGGCTCGATTGGTCGCGGCGGAGCTGGATCCCCGCAACGGCGCGCTGCTGCACGTCGCCAGCAGCAAAGTCGCCGGCGACCTCGCCGGCAAGCTCGCGCGCGCTGGGTTCGACTGCCGGCGGCAGGTTCTCTACCAAGCGCGCGCCGCCACGGTGCTGGGGCCTAAAACCCGCGCCGCGCTCGACACCGGCGCCGTCGACGGCGTGCTGCTGTTCTCGCCGCGCACGGCATCGACCTTCGCGCGGCTGATCACGGATGCCGGCATTGCCGGCGCCTGCCGGCGGATGACCGCCTACTGCCTGAGCCGGGCGGTCGCCGACGCGGTCTCCGGCCTCGCTTGGCGCGGCGTGGTGGTGGCATCGGCGCCCAACCAGGAGTCGCTCTTGGACGCCGTCGCCGGCGGCCCTTCGGCGCCGTGAGGCGCGGCGCTTTTTCCGTGACCGGCCGGTGCCTGTTTTTGTTAGGCTTGGCCTGCTAGAGTTGGCCGATCACGAGGGTTTTTCCGATGGGCGACGGCGGCAAAGGCAGGACCGGCAGGGCGAAAAAGCGCGAAGCCAAAGCGAAGGCGGCGGCGAAGCTGTCGCCGGCGAAGACCGCGGCCGCCCCGCCGGACCCGGCGGCCGACGAGCCGGCGGCGCCGGTCGGCTTCACCGCCCGCAATGGCGCCGGAGAGGCGAAGCCGGGGGACAAGCCGGGGGCCAAGCCGGCGAAAAAGCGCGCCGCCGCGGTGGCGGCGGGGCTGGCGGCGGTCGCCGTGGTCGCGGTCGCCGGTTATCTCACCCGCGCCGCGTGGCTGCCGAAGTCCACCGACCACAAGCCCGCCGTGATCGCCGCCAAACCCGACGTCGCCGCCAAGCCCGCGGCTAAACCTGCGTCCAAGCCGGCCGCGCCGCCGGCCGCCGCGCCGGCTTCCGAGGGCGCCGCCGAGGATCCGCTGGTCAAGGAACGCGAGCAGCTGCGCGCCGAGCTCAACCGGCTGATGGCGCGTCTCGACGGCGTCGAGACGTCCATGGACACCGCCAAGAAGATGATCCGCGCCACGGCGCCGCCGGTCGACAAGCTCGGCGGCGGCCCGTCGCTGGAGCAGCTTTCCGAGCGCGTCGGCGAGCTGGAAAAGCGCGAGGCGGCGCTGAAGGAGCTGGCAAAGCGCGTCGACAAGATGGAGAAGACCGCCGCCGAAGGCGCCGGCGCCGCCACGGCCAGCGGCGCCCAGGCGGTGGTGCTGGCGGTCGCCGCCCTCAACGACGCGATCGCCCGCGGCGAGCCGTATGACAAGCATCTGGAGACGCTGAAGGCGATCGGCGGCGGCGATCCGAACGTCAAGGCGGCGCTGGCGCTGCTGTCGAAGGGCGCCGCCGCCGGCATCCCGACCCTGGCGACGCTGCGCGAACGCTTCGACGCCATGGCCGGTGGGATCGTCCACGCCTCGAAGATGCAGGACGATGGCGGCTGGATGGCGCGTGCCGCCAACCGCATCTCGTCGCTGATCACCTGGCGCCGGGTCGGCGACGGGGCCACGGGCGATTCCGTCGACCGCGTCGTCGCCCGCGCCGAGGCGCGCCTCAAGGCCGGCGACCTGGTCGGCGCCGTCAAGGCCCTCGACGGTCTCACCGCCAACAAGAACGCGGCCGCCGCCGCCGAATCGTGGCTGGCCGACGCCAAGGCGCGCGTCACCGCCGAGCGGGCGGTCGCCTCCCTTCACGTTCACGCGGTATCGCTGCTGACCCCGGCCAAGCCGTGACCATGCCGCGCGCGGTCCTCTACTTCGCGATCGTCGGATTGGCCGTCTGGGGCGCGGTGCTGCTGGCGGACCATCCGGGTGCGGTGACGCTGCAGTGGAGCGGCTGGCGCGTCGACACCTCGTTCGCGGTGCTGCTGGTGATCGTCGCCGTCATCGCCGCGCTGACGGCGCTCGTTTACCGGGCGTGGCTGTTCTTCCGCCGCGCGCCGGCGCGCCTGAAATGGGCGTGGCAGGCGAAGCGCCGCCAGAAGGGCTACCAGGCGCTGACCCGCGGCATGGTGGCGGTGGCCGCCGGCGACGCCGACGAAGCCCGCCGCCAGGCGCGGCGCGCCGACGTGCTGCTCGACGAGCCGCCGCTGACCATGCTGGTGTCGGCGCAAGCGGCGCAGATGAACGGCGACGACAAGGCGGCGGAGAAATTCTTCACCGCGATGACCGGACGCCCGGAGACCGAGTTCCTCGGCGTACGCGGGCTGATGACCCAGGCGATGAAGCGCGGCGACACGTCGGACGCGCTCGGGCTGGCGCGCCGCGCCTACCGGCTCAAGCCGAAGAGCGCCTGGGTGGCGTCCAGGATGTTCGATTTGCAGGCGCGCGAGGGGCTGTGGCTGGACGCCCGCGTCACCTGCGACGACCTCGCCCGCCACCGGCTGATCGACGATGCGGAAGCCCGGCGCCGCAAGGCGGTGCTCAACTACCAGCTCGGCGTCGAGGCCGAGCGCGCGAGCGCCCAAGGGGACGCACAAGAGGACGCCATCGAATATTTGCGCGAGGCCCGCAAGCAGGCGCCGGATTTCACCCCGGCGGTGGTTGCGCTGGCGAGGCTGTGGTCGGCCAGGGGCAAGCACCGCAAAGCGGCCGCCATCATCGAGGACGCATGGGCGGCCGATCCGCACCCGGACCTGGTCGAGTCCTATCTCACGGCGCGTGAGGCGACGAGCGCCATCGACCGGGTGCGGGCGACGCAGCGGCTGGCCAAGCGCCACCCCGATCACATCGAGAGCCTGATCGCGCTCGGCCGCGTGTCGCTGGAAGCGCGGTTGTGGGGCGAGGCCCGACGATACCTGGAGAGCGCCGCCGCCGGCGCGCGGCCGCCGGCGCGGGTGTGCCGGATGATGGCCGAGCTCGAGGAAAGCGAAACCGGCGACGGGATGCGCGCCCGCGAGTGGCTGATGCGCGCCTCGCTCGCCGGCGCCGACCCGGCGTGGGTATGCGACGACTGCGGCAATACCGTCGGCGCGTGGTCGGCGCTGTGCGGCAAGTGCGGCGCCTTCGACGGCTTCGTCTGGCGGGTGCCGCCGAGCGTTGCCGCCCTGCCGGCGAGCGAGCGTGGTGATACGCCGGCGCTGCCGGCGAGCGAGCGCAGTGAAACGCTGGCGTTGCCTTCCGCCGACGTCAAGGCCGGCTGACGAGGCGCGATGACCGCTTCCGGCGAGCCGATCCGCACCTACCGCGACTTCATCGC
>JACPJY010000159.1 GCA_016187325.1 Rhodospirillales bacterium
CGCGCTGACCACCGTGTTCCCGGTGCCGGTCGATCTCGGCGAGGCTTAAGCCGATTTCCTGCAGGCGATGGTGCTGGCGGCGACGGTGCCGAAGTCCGAGGCCAAGGCGGCGGCGCTGGCGCGCGATCTGCCGCTGGCACTGGATGCGGCGCGCGCCGCGCTCGACGCGATGCCGGGGGATCTGACCCGGCGCGAACGCGGCGAGGCGCGCCTGTGCTTCGCGCACGCGCTGACGACGGTAGCGTTGCAGCGCGGCGAGACCGGCCTCTACCAGCGGGCGTCGGCCGCCTACAAGGACACCTTCAGCGCCATCACGGAGAAGGATTCGCCCGCCGAGTGGGCGGCGGCGCAGAAGAACCTGGGCGCGGTGCTGCAAGCGGTGGCTGAGCGCACTAACAACAAGGCGGCGCTCGGCGAAGCCGCCGACGCGTTGCGTGCGGCGCTGCGGGTACTGACCAAGGAGCGACATGCTCAGGATTGGGCGGCGACCCAGAGCCGCCTCGGCCAGGTTCTCTACCGGCTTGACTTCGAAAGCGGCGACATCGAGATGCTGAAGCACGCGCTTGGCGCCTACCAAGCGGCGCTGCAGGTCTACACCCGCGCCGAGGCGCCGATGCGCTGGGCGGAGGTGATGAACAACTTCGCCCAGGTCACCCAGATGCTGGGCGGGCAGCTGAAGAACCCCGAGGCGCTCGAGAAGGCGGCCGAGGCGTGCCGCGCCGCCCTCGAGGTCAGGACCAAGGCGAAGACGCCGCTGCTGTGGGCGGCAACCCAGAACAATCTCGGCTCGGCGCTGTTTCTGCTCGGCAAGATGACCCGCAACGTGGCGCATCTGCAGGGCGCGGCCGAGGCCTTCGATCTCGCCGGCGGCGTCTACAAGGCGCGCGGCATGGCCAAGATGGCGGCGGTCACCGAGAAGAACCTCGGCCACGTCAACCAGCTTCTCGCCCAATCGGCGCCCAAGGGCGTGCCGACGATGCGCTGGGAAGGCGCCGGCCCCGACGAGCCCGAGGGCGGCGGTTAAGGCGCCGCCGCCGGGCGCCAAGGGAGGCGGCCAAGCGGCGGCCAAGGGCTTGTTCAGCGCGACCCGGGAGTGTATTGGGAAGGCCCAGGATCGCGCTTTTTTCGGAACCCCCGTCATGGCCCGTCGCAAAACCCCGGCAAACGGAATCACCTGGCGCCAGCCCGACGGCACGCCGGTATCGTGCGTCGAGAAGCTCGCCGTGCTCAACGACAACCTTGAGGAGATCCGGCAGTATTGCCAGGATGCCTTCGAGGACGCGTTGCTGATGGGTTGCGACGAAAAGCAGGTGCGCCAGGTCTTCGAATCGATCGTCAAGGCGATCGAAAATCCCTACCGCAACCGCAAAAGTTGAACGTCCGTCCGGCCGGTTGCGACGCCGAGCCCTAGTCACTATAGTCTCGCCGACCATCATATTTTGGACATAATTTCGCGTGAATTTTTACGCCGGGGGATCGAGCGCCCCGGCATCGGGGAAGGGAGCCCTCGGGACGTCTGGTCATGCCGGAGATGATCGTTCTCAAGGACCTGACGAAAAGGTTCGGGCCGCTGGTCGCGGTCGACAACGTTTCGCTGACCGTCGGCATCGGCGAGGTGCTGGGGTTCCTGGGTCCCAACGGCGCCGGTAAGTCGACGACCATGCGCATGATCACCGGTTTCATCGAGCCGACCTCGGGCACCGCCGAGGTGTGCGGCCACGACGTCGTCCGCGATCCGGTGGCGGTGAAGCGTCGCATCGGCTATCTGCCCGAGGGTGCCCCGACCTACGGCGACATGACGCCGGAATCCTATTTGGGATTCATTGCCGAGATCCGCGGCTTCGACGGCGCCGACAAGCGTCGCCGTATCAACGAGGTGGCGGCCAAGGTCGAGCTCGGCGAGGTGATGTGCCAACCGATCGAGACGCTGTCGAAGGGTTTCAAGCGCCGCGTCGGGCTAGCGCAGGCGATGATTCACGACCCAGACATCCTGATCATGGACGAGCCGACCGACGGGCTGGACCCCAACCAGAAGCACCAGGTTCGCTCGCTGATCCGAGAGATGGCGGTAAACAAGGCGATCGTGGTTTCCACCCACATCCTCGAGGAGGTGGAGGCGGTATGCAGCCGCGCCGTCATCATTGCCCGCGGCCGCCTGCTCGCCGACGGCACGCCCGAGGAGCTGGTGGCGCGTGCCTCCAATCACAACGCGGTGGTGATCGCCGTCGACGCCGCCCACGCCGAGACGGCGCGCCGGCATCTCGAATCCCTTTCGTCGGTCAAGGCCGTCGACAGCATCGGGCTTTCCGACGGAGTCGCGCGTCTGCGCGTCATGCCCCGGAACGCCGGACTGATCGCCGCCGACATCGGCGAGTTGGCGCGCGCCAAGAACATCCCGGTGCGCGAGATGTTCGTCGAGCGCGGCGCACTGGACGAGGTGTTCCGCGCCATCACCACAGGCAGCCCGGGAAGCCGGGCGGGGGCCGCCGATGCGTAACATTGCCGTCATCGCCAAGCGCGAGATCGCGAGCTATTTCGCGACGCCGCTGGCCTACATCTTCATCGTCATCTTCCTGGCGCTGACGGGCGCGTTCGCATTCTACGTCGGCGGGTTTTTCATCCGCGAGCAGGCCGACCTGGAGCCGTTCTTCGTCTATCACCCGTGGTTGTATCTGATGCTGATCCCGGCCGTCGCCATGCGACTGTGGGCCGAGGAGCGCAAGACCGGCACCATCGAGGTGCTGATGACGCTGCCCGTCACCACGACCGAGGCGGTGCTGGGCAAGTACCTGGCGGCGTGGGGCTTTTCCGGGATCGCGCTGGCCCTTACTTTCCCCATGTGGATCACCGTCAATGTCCTCGGCTCGCCCGATAACGGCGTCATCACGGCCAGCTACATCGGCAGCTTCCTGATGGCCGGCGCGTTCCTGGCCATCGGGTCGTGCATTTCGTCGCTGACCAAGAACCAGGTGATCGCTTTCATTGTCGCCGCCACCGTGTGCTTCCTGTTCACGTTGAGCGGGCTCGAGCTGGTGCTGAACTTCTTCCGCGCCTGGGCGCCGGAGCTGCTGATACGGACCATCGCCTCAATGAGCTTCCTCACCCATTTCACCGCCGTCACCAAGGGCGTGATCGAGTTCCGCGACCTGATCTTCTTCGCCAGCCTGATCGTGTTTTGGTTGTTCGCCAACGTCGTCGCCGTCGATTTCCGGAAAGCGGCCTAGGGGGACCCGATGAAGCGCCTGCAATCGGTTGATCGCGGCAAGTTGGCGCTCGGCGGGCTCGGCCTGGCGGTGATGCTGTTGTTCGCCGTCAACATCTTCTCCAACGCCAGCTTCCAGTCGGCCAAGCTCGACCTCACGCAGGGCAAGCTGTTCACGCTTTCGCAGGGCACGCGCAACGTGCTCAAGGGCATCGACGAGCCGGTCACGCTGAAGCTCTATTACACCAAGCTGCTCGGCGAGCGCAGCCCCCAGCACGCCAATTTGTTCGAGCGCGTGCGCGAGCTGCTGTCTCGCTATGCGGACTTGTCCGGGGGCAGGATCCGACTCGAGCTCCTACACCCCGAGCCTTTCTCCGACGCCGAGGACCGGGCCGTCGCCGGCGGGCTGCAGGGCGTGCCGATCAACAGCGCCGGCGATCTCGGCTATTTCGGCCTGACCGGCAACAACACCACCGACGATCAGGTGGTGATCCCGTTTTTCACTACCGAGCGCGAGGCGTTCCTCGAATACGACCTGACCAAGATGGTGTTTACGCTGGCCAACCCGGCGCGGCAGGTGGTGGGCGTGATGAGCCCGTTGCCGCTGGGCGGCGGCGACCCGATGCGGCCGCCGTTCCAGCAGTCGCCGCGGTGGGCGGTTCTGGATCAGGTCAACGAGTTCTTCCAGGTGCTGCCGGTACCGGTGTCGTACACCGAGATTCCGGACAACGTTGACATCCTGATGGTGGTGCACCCGCACGGATTGAGCGACGCCACCCTCTACGCGATCGACCAGTTCGTGCTCAGGGGTGGCCGTGTACTGGCGTTCGTCGACGCCAATGCCGAGGTCGACGCGATGAGCGCGAGCCCGGCCGGCCCTTCGCCGCGGTCCGATTTCGACAAGCTCCTCAACACCTGGGGCGTCAAGCTGGTGGAGAACAAGATCGCCGGCGATCTCGACGCGGCGAGGCGTGTCAACGTGCGGGTCGCCGGCAAGACGACGGTTGCCGACTACGTCGCCTGGCTGACGCTGTCGGAGAAGAACTTCGACACCGGCGACGCGGTGATCGGCGACATCGGCCGCCTCAACGTCGCCTCCGCCGGCATCCTGGAAAAGACCGGCGTCGAAGGCATCGAGGTGACGCCGTTGATCCGCACCGGCGCCCGCTCGATGGCCATCGACGCGGCCAAGGTCGCCGGGCAGCCGGACGTGGTCGGCATGTTCCGCGACTTCAAGCCCGGCGGCGCGCCGCTGACGCTGGCCGCCCGCATCAAGGGCACCGTCAACAGCGCCTTCCCCGACGGCCCGCCGCCGCCACCGAAGCCGGACGGCGCCGTCGACGCACCCGCCGCCGCGCCGGCCAAGGCGCCGCACCGCAAGCAGTCCGAGAAGCCGGCCAACCTGATCGTGGTCGCCGACGTCGACATGCTGCACGACCGCTTCTGGACCGATACCCGCGAGTTGATGGGCCGGCGGCTGCTGGTGCCGTTCGCCAACAACGCCGACTTCGTCGTCAACGCGCTCGACAACCTCAGCGGCAGCGACGCCATGATCGGGCTGCGCGGGCGAGCGCAGTCGACGCGCCCGTTTCACCTGGTCCAGGAAATCCGTCAGGCGGCGGAACAGCAGTACCGGAGCAAGGAGCAGAGTCTGCAGGCGAAGCTCGACGACGTGCGCCAGAAGCTCGAAGCGCTGGAGCGCCGCCGCGGCGCCGAAGGCGACATCGTGCTCAGCGCCGAGGACCGGGCCGCCATCGACAAGTTCCGCAGCGAGATGATCGCGACCCGCAAAGAGCTCCGCGACGTGCAGCGCGCGTTGCGCGAGGACATCGACCGCATGGACGCCTGGCTGAAGTTCCTCAACATCGCGGCCATTCCGCTGCTGCTGGGGCTCGGCACCATCGTCGTGACGATGATCGACCGGCTCAAGCGCAAGATCCGCGCCGTTCCGGCCTGAGCGAATCCGAGGGAAGGAGAAACGACCGTTGAGCCCGAAGACGTTCATCGCTCTTTCCGTCGCCACCGCCATCGCCGTCGCCGCGGCGGCGTTCGCGGTGACTCGCGACCGCGGCTTCACGCCGGTGGCGGGCGCTGGTGAGATCATGTTCCCGGGGTTGATCGATCGCGTCAACGACGTGGCGTCGATGGTCGTCGAGCTCCCCAGCGGACGCATCGCCATCGAGCACGGCAAGAATGGCTGGACGGTGAAGGAGAATGACGACTACCCGGCGCGCGCCGTGAAGGTGCGCCAAGTCATCCTGGCGCTGGCGCAACTCAAGCTCTTGGAGCCGAAGACCCGCAGCAAGGACAAGTTCTCCAAGCTCGAGCTGCAGGACCCAGACGTCAAAGGCGCGAGCTCGAAACGGGTGAAGCTGTTCGATGGCGCCGGCAAGCCGATGGCCGACGTCATACTCGGCCGTCGCCGCCAGACCCTGCCGGGCACCACCCTCGGCGGCGTCTACCTGCGGCGGCCCGGCGACGACCAGACGTGGCTGGCGGCCGGCGGTCCCGACGTCACCGACGAGCGCCGCGACTGGCTGGAACGCAAGATCATCGACATCGACGGGACGCGCGTGAAAAAGGTGGTCATCCGCCACCCGGACGGCGAAACGGTGACGATCTCGAGGCCGACGCCGGAAACCAAGGACTTCGTCCTCGAGAACATCCCGGCGGGCAAGAAGCTGATCAGCCAACCCGGCGTCAACTACGTCGGCGAGGCGCTCGGCAACCTTTTGCTCGACGACGTCAGGAAGTCTGCGGATTCGTTCGACGCCCAGGCGACGGTGACGGCGGGCATCGCCACCTTCGACGGACTGACGGTGCAGGTGCTGGTGAGCAAGCGCGACGGCAAGCACTGGATCCGGCTCGACGCCTCGGTCGCCGACGCCGAAGCCAAGACCAAGGACGGCAAGCCCGTCGCCGACGAAGCGAAGGAGATCATCGCCCGCACCGGCGGCTGGACGTATCAGATTTCCGATTATGCCGCGTCCAACCTCACCAAGCGTTACCAGAACCTAGTCGAGGACAAGAAGTCCGGCTCCTGACGACGGGCGGCTGCGGCTGGCGCCCCGGAAGTTGGGCTTTTTCGAACGATTTTGAACCGCAGCGGCTGGCGCGCCCGAGAGGACTCGAACCCCTAACCTTCTGATCCGTAGTCAGATGCTCTATCCAATTGAGCTACGGGCGCATTCGCCTTGAGAATCGGCCGCTACCCCGGTCGCCGGGCCGCCCCGAAGGGTGGCGACCCTACCCCAGGCGTCCGGCCGTGGCAAGAACCCGGACGGACCCGTGCGAGGCCGAAAATAGTGCCTGAAAATAGTAACTTGTCGCGGGATTCCCCATTGAGTAAGATCGCCGTCAAATATCCGGGGGTCGGGGGTCTTTCTTTATGGCGCGAAAGAGCTATTGTAGTTTCGACGCCGATTCCCTTCAGAATCAAAGGCAAACGCGCGTGATTTCTGGTCGTGCAATACGAACGATTGTGGCGGGCGCGGTGCTTTTGTTGCCCGCCTGCGCGTTTACCGAAGACACATTGTGGCCGTCGCTGTCGGGGGGCGACCCGGCGGCCGGCAAGAAAGCCCCGAGCGTCCAGACCCAAACCGCCACGGCGCAGCCAGTGTCGGCGTCGGCGGTCGCGCCGTCGTCGCCGACGGTTATCGTCGCGCAGCAACCGCCGCCTCTCGGCACCACCAACTTCGAGCCCTCGGGTGTCACCCCCGGCCAGCCGACCGGTACCTTCGTCGGCCAGAAGGTGGTCGAGCTGCGCGAGGAGTTGAAGCGCCTGCAGGCCTCGATCTCCGACCATAACGGGCAACTGCAGCAGCTACGCGGCAAAATCGTCGGCAATTCGCAGCGCTACCACGGCACCATCGCCGCCGTGAACGCGCGGTTGCAGGTCGGCACCACGCCGGGCAACCCGATCCTGGTGCAGCAGTTCAACAGCGCCCAGGCCGATCTCGACCGCATCGCCGGCGACATCACGGAAATGAACGCGCTCGGCGCCCGGGTCAGCAACAATTCGACCATGTCGTCGTATCTGGCGGAGTCGGCTAAGGCAGCGTTCTCCGTCTCCGGCGCCGTCGACGAGGATCATCGCCAGCTGGCCATCCTCGAGGACGAGATCAACCGCACCGACGTGTTGATCGCGCGGCTGCTGAAAGAGGTATAACTACGTCGCCACCGAGCGCTCGAACCTGAACCTGATCTCGGCCGCCATCCGATCGGGCGAAATCTTCGGCGGCAGCTTGGTCCAGAAGGCGCTGGTGACGGCGACCGCGGGCCAAAACGGCAATATCGCCGCCCGGCCCACGGACACCGCCGGCAAGCGGCCGCTGGTGGTGATCCGCTTCGACCGCGCCAAGGTCCCCTATCAGCAGGCGCTCTACCACGCCGTCAGCCGGGTGCTCGAGCAGCGCCCTGACGCCGTTTTCGATCTGGTCGCGGTGGCGCCGACCGAAGGCGGCACGGCGCGCGTCGCGCTTAACTCCAACAAGGCGCGGCGGCACGCCGAGGAAGTGCTGCGCTCGCTGACGGAGATGGGCCTGCCGGTGGCGCGGGTCGCGGTGTCGGCGAAGACGCTGGCCAGCGCCAAGACCAGCGAGGTCCACCTGTACCTGCGTTGAGGCCGTCCCACCCGGGGATGGTGTTGCGGCCGGCGCCTTCACGGCGCCGGTTTTATTTTGGCGCCAATTCCTTGCCCACGCCAGCGCCGCACGCGGCCTACACCGGCACGTTGTCGATCAACCGCGTTTGCCCAAGCCAGACGGCGGCCAGAACCCTGGCCGGGCGGGAGGCGTTGGCGACCGGCGCCAACGTAGCGGCGTCGCGGACCGTAACGTAGTCGACGCTCGTGAAGCCGGCGCGCTCGAGCTGGCCCACGCCCCATGCGGCTTGCGCGTCGGGCTTGGCGCCGCGGGCGACGTTCTCGGCGACCTGGCTGATGGTGCCGAACAGCGCCGGCGCGATTCGACGCTCAGCGGGCTTGAGGTACGCGTTTCGCGACGACAGCGCCAAGCCGTCGGCGTCGCGCACCGTCGCCACCGCCTCAATACGGACCGGGATGTCGAGGTCGCGCACCAGCCGCCGGACCACCTGTAGCTGCTGATAGTCCTTCTCGCCGAACACGGCGACGTCCGGCTGCGACTGCAGCAGCAGCTTGGTCACCACCGTCGCCACGCCGGTGAAAAATCCTGGCCGGCATTCGCCCTCGAGGATGTCACCCAGGCCCTCGACCCACACCTTGGTGATGTGGCCGGGCGGGTAGATCTCCGCCGTCCCGGGCTGGAACAGCAGGTCCACCTTCTCCTTCGTCAGCTTGGCCGCGTCCTCGGCCTCGCTGTGCGGATAGGTGGCGAGGTCCTCGCCCGGTCCGAACTGTGTCGGATTGACGAACAGCGTCGCGCAGGTGCGCATGGTCTTGGCCCGCGCATGACGGACCAGCGCCAGATGCCCCTCGTGCAGGGCGCCCATGGTCGGTACCAGCCCGACGGTCTCGCCGGCCTGCCGCCAGGCCCGGACGGCGGCGCGGAGATCGCGGATCGTGGTGACGGTTTTCATCGTCCGGTTTTCATCGCCCGGGGGGCCGCATCAGGCCTTGCCCTTTGGCCGCGGGGAAGGCAGCGGGAAGCAGTGCTCGGGCCCCGGGAACCGCCGATTGCGCACGTCCTCGGCATAGGCGCGAGCGGCGCGCTCGATGTCCGGCCCAAGTTCCGCATAGCGCTTGACGAAGCTCGGCGTGAAGTCGGAGAACACGCCGAGCACGTCGTCGGTGACCAGGATTTGGCCATCGCAGGCCGGCGACGCCCCGATGCCGACGGTCGGCACCGTCACCGTCTCGGTGATCTGGCGGGCCAAAGACTCGACCGTGCCCTCGATGACGATGGCGAAGGCGCCGGCGCCGGCGATCGCCTTGGCGTCGGCGAGAACGCGCTTCCATCCCGCGTCGTCCTTGCCCTGGATGCGATAGCCGCTCTTGTCGGTGACCTTCTGCGGCAACAAGCCGACATGGCCCAGCACCGGGATGCCACGCCCGACCATGTGGCGGACGGTGCCGGCCATCTCGACGCCGCCTTCGAGCTTCACCCCCTGGGCGCCCGTCTCCTTCATCACCCGCGCCGCCGACGCATACGCGAGCTCGGCGCCGGCCTCGTAAGAGCCGTAGGGCAGATCGATGATGACGCAGGCGCGCTGGGCGCCGCGCATCACGGCGGCGCCGTGGTTGATCATGGTCTCCAGCGTCACGCCGACCGTCGTCTTCATGCCGTAGACGACCATCGCCAGCGAATCGCCGACCAGCAGCAGATCGACGTGCGGATCCAGGCGCTGCGCCATTGGAGTCGTGTAGGCGGTGAGGCAGACCAGCGGCACGCCGCCTTTGCGCGCCCGAATGTCGGCGACGGAAATCCGCGGGCGCGCCTGCGATTTTTTCGGTTCCGGCTTGTTCGGCAAGTCGCTCCTCCCGGGGAACGCCGGGACTGTAGCAGATCGGTTGCGGATTCTCATGCATCCCGTGCTGCCGAAACGGCATTGCAGCACGACAGTTTTCCACAGTCTGTGGATGAAATGTATGACTTCCTCAATCAGTTGAAATTTCGATCCAATATCATGACACGTCCTATGGATAAGAAACCTCGCCGGAGACCGGCGCGGAGCAGTTTTGCCGAAGCCCGACAAGCGGCCTCCGGTTTCGGCATCGGCAGGTGAACTGGGGTGAAATCCCGTTCTATACTGGC
The DNA here is from genome assembly GCA_016187325.1 of Rhodospirillales bacterium. Taxonomy (GTDB): domain Bacteria; phylum Pseudomonadota; class Alphaproteobacteria; order Rhodospirillales; family Casp-alpha2; genus JACPJY01. The sequence goes on from JACPJY010000159.1 coordinate 9,934, forward strand.
CCTCGTCCCGCGGCAATCGCCTGGCCTTTGTCTGTCCCGCCAACCACAGCCCCGTCCGATCCCGTGAGCAAAACCCCAACCCCGACCAAACGGCTGCTCGCCAATTGCCTGACCGACGCGCATTTCCCCGAGCTGCCGAACCACCAGCGGGGCAAGGTCCGCGAGTCCTACGACCTTCCCGACGGCCGGCGGATCATGATCGCCACCGACCGTCAGTCGGCGTTCGACTTCGTGCTAGCGGCGGTACCGTTCAAGGGCCAGGTGCTGAACCAGACGGCGCTGTTCTGGTTCGAGCGCACCAAGGACATCTGCGCCAACCACGTCATCGACGCGCCCGACCCCAACGTCGTCGTCGGCCGCCGCCTCGACATGCTGCCGATCGAGATGGTGGTGCGCGACTACCTGACCGGCTCCACCGACACCAGCGTCTGGCCGATGTACAAGCGCGGCGGGCGGATGCTTTACGGGCACCGATTCCCAAACGACATGATCAAGAATCAAAAACTTCCCGCCACCATCCTGACGCCGACCACCAAGGCCGCCCAAGGCGCTCACGACGAGCCGGTGACCGCCGACGAGATCGTGCGGCGCGAGCTCATCACCAAGGCGCAGTGGGACGAGCTGGCGGAGAAGAGCTTGGCGCTGTTCGCCCGTGGCCGCGAGATCGCCGCCGGTAACGGACTGATGCTAGTCGATACCAAGTACGAGTTCGGTCTCGATCCGCAGGGCCGCATCACGCTTGCCGACGAAATCCACACGCCGGATTCGTCGCGCTACTGGATCGCCAAGAGTTATGCCAGGCGCATGAAGCAGGGCAAGGAGCCCGAAAGCCTGGACAAGGAATTCCTGAGACTCTGGATAACCGCGCGTTGCGATCCCTACAAGGAGCCGATCCCGGAGATCCCGCCGGAGACCCTGATCGAGTTCTCGGGCAAGTACGTCGCCCTCTACGAACGGGTGACCGGGCAGAAATTCGAAAAGCCGGACATGACGACGCCGATCCGGGACCGCATCCGCGCCAACCTCACCCGCGCCTTCCCGGAATATTTCCGCGCCTGAGCCGGCCGCCAACCTGCCATCAAATTGCGGCATAAATCCGGTCCACTTCGGCCGGCGCCGGGAGTAGCATGGCCGCGCCATCCCCGACCACAAGGGCATGACAGGACTTTGCCGATGACCGAGTCGAGCCAGCGCAGACGACGCCAATTTTCACCGCGGCGATGGCCGTCGTGCCGGAAGACGGCGACGCTCGCCGCCGTGCTGGCGCTGCTTGGCCCGCTCGCCGCCTGCCAGCACGAGGCCGGAACCGGCCCGTCGCTGATGCTGACCGGCCAGCCGGCCGACGGCCCCGTCACGGCCAAGCGCCACATGATTGTCGCCGACCACCCGCTGGCCGCCGAGGCCGGCCGGGAGATCCTGCGCTCCGGCGGCACCGCCGTCGACGCCGCCATCGCCGCCCAGATGGTACTAACCCTGGTCGAGCCGCAGTCGTCGGGCATCGGCGGCGGCGGCTTCCTGATGCACTTCGCCGCCCGAACCGGCGCCGTCGACACCTACGACGGCCGCGAAGCGGCGCCGAAGTCGGCGCACCCCTACATGTTCCTCGACGGCATCGGCAAGCCGATGGCCGGCGCCGGCGTCGGCGGGTTGCCAGTCGGGGTGCCGGGGCTGCTCAGGATGCTCGAGCTGGCGCACAAGGAGCACGGCCGGCTGAAGTGGCGCGAGCTGTTCCAGCCCGCGATCAAACTCGCTCGCGACGGCTTCCCGATCTCGAAGCGGCTGGCCCGGCAGATCGCCAGCGCCGAGGGGCTGCGCAACAGCCCGGTCGCCGGCAGCTATTTCTTCGACAACGACGGCGTGCCGAAGCCGGCCGGTGCGGTGCTCAGGAACCGCGACCTCGCCGAGACGCTGGCCGCCGTCGCCGAGAGCGGCGCCGACGCCTTCCACGAGGGCGCCATTGCCGAGGCGGTGGCGCGCGCCGTCGGCTCGGCGCCCCACAATCCGGCGAGGATGACCATCGACGACTTGAAGGCCTACCAGGCCAAGAAACGCCCACCGCTGTGCCTGCCCTACCGCATGTGGCTGGTGTGCGGCTTCGGCCCGCCGTCGTCGGGCGGCGTCGCTACCCTGCAGATTCTCGGCATCCTGCAAGGCTTCGACCTCGCCGCGCTCGGCCCCGAGTCCAGCCGCGCCGTGCACCTCATCAGCGAAGCCGGTGCGCTGGCGTTCGCCGACCGCGAGGTTTACGTCGCCGATCCGGATTTCGTGCCGGTACCGGCGGACGGACTGCTCGATCCGCAGTACCTGGCGCTCAGGGCGTCGCAGATCACCGGCGCCAAGGCCGGCGGCCGCCGCCAGCCGGGGATGCCGGGCGCTGGCGCGGCGTTGCACCCGCCGCACGCGACCGCCGAGGCCGGCACCTCGACCGCGCACTTGAGCGTCGTCGACGCCGACGGCAACGCGGTCGCGCTGACCGCCAGCATCAATCGGCCGTTCGGCTCGCGGCTGATGGTTCGCGGCTTCCTGCTCAACGACGAGCTGACCGACTTCTCGTTCACGCCCAACGCCGACGGGGCGCCGGTCGCCAACCGCGCCGGCCCGGGAAAAAGGCCGCGCTCGTCGATGGCGCCGACGCTGGTGTTCGACGGCCGGGGTCGCGTGGTCATGGCGATCGGCTCGCCCGGCGGCCCGCGGATCATCGGTTACGTCACCAAGGCCCTGATCGCCGCGCTCGACTGGCGCCTCGACATCCGCCAAGCGGTCGCCTATCCGAACTTCGTCAACCGCAACGGCGCCTTGGAGATCGAGAAGGATACGTCGCTGGCCCGGATGGTGCCGGCGTTGAAGGCAATGGGTCACGAGGTGCTGCCGATTTCCGGCGTCAGCGGCCTCAACGGCATCCTGGTCACCAAGGACGCTCTCGAGGGGGCCACCGATCCGAGGCGCGAGGGCGTGGCGCTCGGCGACTAGCGCCCTATCGGGCGTCGTTGAGCGTCCAGTCATAGATCCAGGCGTAAAGGTCGTGGGCGATGCCACGCACGTCGTCGAGCTTGGCCCGTAGCAACGGTTCGGCGTAACGCTTGAGATGGCCGAGAATGGCGTCGTCGCCGCCGAAGTCCGTAGCGTACCACTTGTAGATGCTTGACAGCACGACGCGGTCGTAGAGGACGGCGACACCGCGCGGATGATTGACGTATTGGCGCGCCGCTTCCTCCATAAGGGTGTCGGCGTTATTCGGGGTGAACGCGGTCCGTTGCAGCTGCGGGCAGCCGATCGATGCGCAGTTGAGGACGTAATGTAGCCGGGGGTCGTTCCAGATCGGCCTCAAAATCCGGTGTTCGATGTCGTCGAGGCTGACAGCGACACCTTCCACCTCGATCAATTTCCTGCCCCATGGCCCGTCGCTGAAAAGACCGGGCGAAATGTCGATGTCTTGGATGCTCTTCACCGGATAGTGGTCAAGGATTAGCTTGATTGTCAGCGCGTTGTAGAGATTGATCCAGAACGCCAGCTGCGAGTGACGATTGAGGCGACCGACCGGTACCGCAGCGAGGCCTGCGATATAATCGGCGAGCGCTTGCTTGTCTTCAGCGCCGACGCGGCCATAGGCAACGCGGTTCACCTTGTCGGCGCTCTCGACTAAGTAAATCTGGAGGAACCGGTCCCAGGCTCCGTGGTCGACGGCGAGGGTGGACGCGGGGTCGTGGGCAAGCCAGCGCGCCCAGAGTTCCGCCTTCGGCGCCGCCGTCGAAGGTGATGGCGCCAGCAGTGCGACGGCGAGCAAAAGAACGATGCGGACCATGGCCGATTCTAGCATCCGTCCGGCCAGCGGGATCGCGGCTTCACGCAGCTTTGATGCGATTTGATCAGCAGCGGGCCGTCACCGCTTGGCGACGATAAAGAGGCGCTTAAACGGGAACGGCGTCTTGCCGTCGGCACGCTTCGGGTAGGCCTTGGCCAGCAGCGCCGAATAGGCTTCGAAGTAGGCCTCGCGCTCATCCGGACCGAGGGCGTCGAGCACCGGTTTCAGGGCCGAACCCTTGGTCCACTCGGCGACCGCGTTGTCGCCTTCCAGGATCTGCAAATAGACGGTTTCCCAGATGTCGATGGCATCGGCGACGGGCGCCAGGATGCCGTAGTAGTCCTCCGGCTTTGCGACCGGCACGCCGGGCAGCACGGGCGCCAGCTTCCCGAGCCACGGCCCAGCGGCCTCGCGCATGCAGGTGTGCGACGGCTCGCCCCAGTTGCGCGGCATCTGCACCGCCAGCACGCCGCTCGGCGCGAGCGCCTTCATCAACCGCGGGAACAAGTGGGCGTGGTCGGGAAGCCAGTGCAGGGCGGCGTTGGAATAGAGCACGTCCGCCGGCTTTTCCGGCGCCCACGCGGTCAGGTCGGCGTGCATCCACGTGATGTGCGGGTTCTCGGCGCGGGCGCGTTCGAGCATCTCCGGCGAGCCGTCGACGCCGACGACGCGCGCCGCCGGCCACCGCTCGGCGAGCATCCGGGTGACGTTGCCGGCGCCGCAGCCAAGGTCGAAGACGGTCTTCGCATCGTCGGCGTCGACGCGGGCCAGGAGATCGAGCGCCGGCCGCAGGCGATGGCCGGCGAATTTCAGGTATTGGCCGGGGTTCCACTGGTGGCTCATGTGACGTCTCCACGGTCGGCCGGCAGGGTCAGGCGGAAAGTCGCGCCCTTGCCTTGCCCCTCGGCCTCCACCAGCGCCACGTCGCC
>JACPJY010000160.1 GCA_016187325.1 Rhodospirillales bacterium
CGCGCTGATTTGCGCCGTCAGCCCCACCATTGAGGTGCTGATCGTCGGCCGCATCATGCAGGGCTTCTCGGCCGGCGTCATCCAGCCGCTCGTCATGGCCACCATCATCCAGGTGTTCCCGGCCGAGCGCCGCGGCTTCGCGGTCGGACTCTACGGCATGGGCGTGACGCTGGCGCCGAGCTTCGGGCCGCTGTTCGGCGGCATCACCATCGACGCCATGGCGTGGCGCGACATCTTCATCGTCGTCCTGCCGCTGGTCGCGGTCGCCTTCGTGATGGGACTCGCGTTCATGCCGACCAAGAAGCTGTCGCGCAGCCTGCCGCGCTTCGACTGGGCCGGGTTCGCGCTGCTGTGCACGTCGCTGGTGTGCCTGATGAGCGGCGTCGGCAACGGCCAGCGCTGGGGCTGGGTGTCCAACGATATCGTCGGGTTGTTCGTGGTCGGCTTCGCGACCGCGATCCTGTTCGTTTACTGGCAGTCGCGCACCCTGGCGCCGCTGCTCGATCTCAAGCTGTTCCTCAACGGCCGCTTCGCCGCCGCCATGGTCATCGCCTTCGTTTTCGGCGCCGGCAACTTCGCCTCCAACTACGCGATCCCGGTGTTCACCCAGGCCGTGCAGGGCTTCAGCGCCACCGACGCCGGGATGGTACTGGTGCCAGCGGGAATCTTGCTCGTAATGATGATCCCATTCTCGGGCCGGCTCGCCGACATGGTGGCCGAGCACTACCCGATCATGATCGGATGCGCGTTGTTCGCGTATGCGTCCTATCTGCTGGCCGCCGCCGACGTCAACACGCCGTTCCTGAGCATGGCGCTGTTCGCCATCGGCACCCGCCTCGGCCTCGGCCTGGTGATGCCCAACATGGGCTCGGCGGCGATGAAGTCGATCCAGATGGAACGCCTCAACCAGGGCGCCGGCACCTACAACTTCACCCGCCAGCTTGGCGGCGCTTTCGGCGTCAACGGCTTGGTGGCGATCATGGAGTTGCGCACCGCCCGCCACGCCGAGCACCTAGCCGCGACCCAGACCGCCGACAACGAGCTCACCCGCGAGTTCCTGGAGAAGGCCCAGCACCTGCTGGCCGAGTCGGGCGTGCCGGAGGCCCTGCACCGCACCGGCGCCATCGATTATCTCGGAAAGGTCATCCACGCTCAGGCGACTTCGTTCGGCTTCCAGGACGGCTTCATGGTCATCGCGCTGGTGTTCGTCGCCGCCCTGGTGCCGGCTTGGCTGCTACGCCGCACCCGCCGCACCCTGGTGCCGGCGGCGGCTTAAAGAAGCGGCGCAAGCCGGCGATATTCCTGCCGCCCGCCGTTTCCTCTTGCCAGGCGGCCTTCCGCTGGGTTAGAACATAACGAGAACCTTTCAACTTCCCCGCGTTTTGCGCCAACGCCCGCCGGTTGCCGACCATGACCCAGACCACGTCCAGAACCCTGACCGACGCCGAGAAGCGCGACTGGCTCAGGCTGATCCGCACCGACAACGTCGGCCCGATCACGTTTCGCCGCCTGATCGAGCGCTTCGGCGACGCCAGCCGGGCGCTCAACGCGCTACCCGAACTCGCCCGCCGCGGCGGCGGCGCCCGCGGCCTGAAGCCCTACGGCAAGGCCGAGGCGGAGGCCGAGATGGCGGCGCTGGCTGCGCTCGGCGCCAGGCTGATCGGGTGGGGCGAGCCCGACTATCCGCCCTTGTTGGCGCACATCGAGGACCCACCGCCGCTGCTGTCGATACTCGGCAACGTGGCGTTGTTGGCCAAGAAGGCGGTCGCCGTGGTCGGCGCCCGCAACGCCTCGATCCACGGCTGCCGGATGGCGGAAAGGCTGGCCCGCGACTGTGGCCAGGGCGGGCTGCTGGTGGTGTCCGGCATGGCCCGCGGCATCGACGCCGCGGCGCACAAGGGCGCGCTCGCCACCGGCACGCTGGCCGTGCTCGGCGGCGGCATCGACGTCGTCTACCCGAAGGAGAACCAGGAGCTTTACGAGCGCATCCGCGCCGAGGGCGTGCTGGCGTCCGAGGTGGCGCCGGGCACCGAGCCGCAGGCCCGCCATTTTCCCCGCCGCAACCGGTTGATCTCCGGCGTCGCCCGCGGCGTCGTGGTGGTCGAGGCGAGCCCGCGCTCGGGCTCCCTGATCACCGCGCGCATGGCGCTCGAGCAGGGCCGCGACGTGTTCGCGGTGCCCGGCGCGGCCGGCGACCCCCGGGCCAAGGGAACCAACCATTTGATCCGCCAAGGCGCGTTTTTGACCGAATCGGCCGAAGACGTGCTGCAAATCGTTAACGAAGCCGAGCGGCCGCCGTTGGCCGAGTCAAAACTCCTTGATTTCAAAGGTGTTTCTCCTTCCCCGCCAGCCCCCGACGAGCTCGAAAAAGCCCGCGAAACCATTGAAAAAAGGCTTACTTCCGCGCCCCTGGTGGTTGACGAAATCCTTCGTAACTGCCAATTCTCCCCGTCCGTCGTTTCCTGGGTGCTCCTGGAACTGGAGCTGGCGGGCCGCCTCGAACGCCACCCCGGCAACCAGGTTTCATTGATTCAAGGGCCGTAACGGATACCGCATGACCAACGTCGTCATCGTCGAAAGCCCGGCCAAGGCGAAAACCATCAACAAGTACCTCGGCCGGGATTACACCGTGCTGGCCAGCTATGGCCACGTGCGCGACCTGCCGTCGAAGGACGGCTCGGTCAAGCCCGATGCCGATTTTGCCATGGACTGGGAAGTCGACGCCCGGGCCAGGAAGCACCTGAAGGAGATCGCCCGCGCCGTGAAGGGCGCCGAGCGCTTGTATCTGGCCACCGACCCGGACCGCGAGGGTGAGGCCATCTCGTGGCACGTCAAGGAAGTGCTGAAGGCCGAGGACGCCCTCGACGGCGTCGACGTCAAGCGGGTCGTCTTCAACGAGATCACCAAAAACGCCATCCTCGACGCTTTCCGCCACCCGCGCGAGCTCGACCGCGAGCTGATCGACGCCTATCTCGCCCGCCGGGCGCTCGACTACCTGGTCGGCTTCACGCTGTCGCCGGTGCTGTGGCGGAAGCTGCCGGGCAGCCGCTCGGCCGGGCGCGTGCAGTCGGTGGCGCTACGCCTCATCTGCGAGCGCGAGACCGAAATCGAGAACTTCAAGGCGGAGGAATACTGGACCGTCAGGGCCGACTTCCGCACCCCGGCCGGCGACGCGGTCGCCGCTATGCTCACCCATCTCGACGGCGCCAAGCTCGGCAAGATGGCCATCGGCGACGAGGCCAAGGCGAAGGCCGCGGTCGCCACCATCGAGGTGCGCGCGTTCGCGGTCAAGGACGTCGAGCGCAAGCAGACCCGCCGCCACCCCTCGCCGCCGTTCACCACATCGACCCTGCAGCAGGAATCGTCGCGCAAGCTCCGCCTCGGCGCCAAGCGCACCATGCAGGTGGCGCAGCGGCTGTACGAGGGCGTCAACATCGGCGGCGAGACGGTCGGCCTGATCACCTACATGCGCACCGACGGCGTGCAGATGGCCGGCGAGGCGGTCGGCGCCTGCCGCGCCCTGATCGGCCGCCAGTTCGGCGACCGCTATCTGCCGGCGCACGCACGGGTCTACAAGTCCAAGGTCAAGAACGCCCAGGAGGCGCACGAGGCGATCCGCCCGACCGACGTGTTCCGCCGGCCCGCCGACGTCGCCCACTACCTCGATGACGAGCAGCGCCGCCTTTACGAGATGATCTGGAACCGCACCGTCGCCAGCCAGATGGAATCGGCCGTGCTCGACCAGCAGGCGGCCGACATCTTCTCCGCTGACGAGCAGGTTGGGCTCCGCGCCACCGGCTCGGTGGTGCTGTTCGACGGCTATTATCGGCTCTATCACGAGGATTACGACGATCCGGAGAACGGCGACGGCGAGGCGATCCTGCCGAAGCTCGACCCCGGCCAGCGGCTCCAGCGCACCGGCATCGCGCCGGAGCAGCATTTCACCCAGCCGCCGCCGCGCTTCACCGAGGCCAGCCTGGTGAAGCGCCTGGAGGAACTCGGCATCGGCCGGCCTTCGACCTACGCTTCCATCATCTCGGTGTTGCAAGACCGCAACTACGTCAGGCTCGAGAAGCGCCGCTTTACGCCTGAGGACCGTGGCCGGCTGGTGACCGCGTTCCTGGCCAGCTTCTTCAGCCGCTACGTCGAATACAACTTCACCGCCGAACTCGAGGACAAGCTCGACGACATCTCCGGCGGCCGCATTGACTGGAAATCCGTGCTGCGCGAGTTCTGGGGCGCGTTCTCGAAGGCGGTCGCCGACACCAAGCACCTCCGGGTCTCCGAGGTGCTTGACACCCTCGACGAGCTGTTGGGGCCGCACTTCTTCCGTCCCGGCAAGAACGGCGCCGACCCGCGCCGCTGCCCGGCCTGCGGCAACGGCCGGCTGAGTCTGAAGCTCGGCAAGTTCGGCGCTTTCATCGGCTGCTCGAAATATCCCGACTGCCGCTTCACCCAGCCGCTGGAAGTGACCAACGGCGACGGCGACACCACCGCTGGCAGCGGCCCGGTCGAGTTCGGCAAGGACCCGGCCACCGGCGAGGCGATTACGCTGCGCAAGGGGCCGTACGGCTTCTACGTGCAGCGCGGTGAGCAGACGGGCACCGGCAAGAACAAGGTGAAGCCGAAGCGGGCCTCGATCCCGAAAGGCCTGCCGCCGGCCGAGGTGACGCGGGAGAAGGCGATCGGGCTGTTGGCGCTGCCGCGCGAACTCGGCATCCATCCCGAGACCGGCGAGCCGATCCTGGCCGGCATCGGTCGTTACGGCCCCTATATCAAACTCGGCGGCACCTATGTGTCGCTGAAGGGCGACGACGACGTGCTGACCATCGGCCTCAACCGCGCCATCCACCTGCTGGCCGAGAAGCCGCGCAAGGCGGCGCCGAAGCTGCTGGGGAACCATCCCGAGGACGGCAAGCCAGTGACCCAGAAGGTGGGACGCTGGGGTCCCTACGTGCAGCACGGCAAGGTGATGGCGACGCTGCCGAAGGGCGCCGACGCTGCCTCCTACACCCTCGATCAGGCGGTGGCGTTGCTGGCGGCGAAGTCGGCGAGGCAGGGGAAGGGCAAAGCCGGCGCCGACGAGCCGGCCGCCGGGCGAGCGGAGAAACCCGCCAAGAAACCGGCCAAGAAAGCCGCCGCCGCAACCAAGGGCAAATCGACACCCAAATCCACGATTGAACTGCCCGTCAAGACTCCGGGGCGCACCCCAACCGCCGACGAACCGAACCTTTGAGCAGATTGCGAACGAAGCGGGCCCCCTTCCCCAGCCGCCAACAAATCCTGCAGTACATCCAGGACAGCCAACGGCGCGTCGGCAAGCGCGACATCGCACGCGCCTTCAAGCTCGATTCCGAGCAGAAGCGGATGCTGAAGACGGTGCTGCGTGAGATGCAGGACGAAGGCGTCCTCGAGCGCGGGCGCGGCCGCCGGGTGCATGCCGCCGGCATGTTGCCGAAGGTGGCGGTGGTCGAGATCACCGGCACCGACATGGACGGCGAGGTGTTGGCGCGCCCGGTAACGTGGGAAAGCGGACGCGAGCCGCCGCTCATCTACATGGCGCCGTCGGGCCGTCAGACGGCGCCGGGGCGCGGCGACCGGCTGCTGGCGAAACTGAAGCCGGCCGACGACGGCACCTATGAAGGCCGTGCCATCCGCCGCATCGCCGAGGCGCCGACCCAGATCCTCGGCGTCTATCGGCTGATCGGCGGCCAGGGCCGGCTACTGCCGACCGACCGCCGCTCGAAGGGCGAATTCCTGATCGAGCAGCGCGACGCCCGCGGCGCCAAGCCCGGCGACCTGGTGCGCGCCGAGCCGCTGGCCGGGCGGCGGCTCGGCCTGCGCCAGGCACGCGTCGTCGAGCGCCTGCACGGCGGCGAGGGGCCGGCGGCGCCGTCGATGATCGCCATCGCCGACTACGACCTGCCGACGGCCTTCGCGCCGGAGTCCGAGCGCGAGGCGGGGGTGGCCGGCCCGGCGCCGTTGGCCGGGCGCGACGATCTGCGCTCACTGGCGCTGGTCACCATCGACGGCGCCGACGCCCGCGACTTCGACGACGCCGTGTGGGCCGAGCCCGACCGCGGCGCCGGCAATCCCGGCGGCTGGCACCTGGTGGTGGCGATTGCCGACGTCGCCTGGTACGTGCGCCCCGGCGGAGCGCTGGACCGCGACGCGTATCAGCGCGGCAACTCGGTGTATTTCCCGGACCGCGTGGTGCCAATGCTGCCGGAGCCGCTATCGAACGGCTGGTGCTCGTTGAAGCCCGGCGAGGACCGGCCGTGCGTCACCGCCGATCTCTCGATCGACGAGAACGGCCGGTTGCTCCGCCACCGTTTCCGCCGGGCGCTGATGCGCTCGGCGGCGCGGCTGACCTACGACCAGGTGCAGCGGGCGGCGGACGGCCGCCCCGACGATACCACCGGCGCGCTGATGGAAACGGCGATCGAGCCGCTCTACGGCGCTTACCGGGCGCTCAAGCGGCACCCGAGACGCTGGAGAAGCAACGCATGCCCTGCCTCTATCGCATTCATGACGAGCCGTCGGCCGAGAAGCTCAGGGCGCTGGCCGAGGTGCTGGACGGTGTCGGCATCCGCTTCGCCAAGGGCCAGGTGGTGACGCCGGCCCGCTTCAACCAGGTGCTGAAAAAGGCGACCGGCACGCCGCACGCCGAAATGATCAACGAGATCGTGCTGCGCACCCAGGCGCAGGCCGAATATGCGCCCGACAACATTGGCCATTTCGGCTTGGCGCTCCGCCGCTATTGCCACTTCACGTCGCCGATCCGCCGCTATTCGGATCTGGTGGTGCATCGGGCGCTGATCGACGGCTGCGGCCTGGGCGAGGGCGGCTTGGGGCGTGGCCAGCTCGACCTCGCCGCCGTCGGCGAGCACGTATCGATGACCGAGCGCCGCGCCGCCGACGCCGAACGCGACGCCGTCGACCGCTTCACCGCGCTTTACCTCGCCGACCGGGTCGGCGCCGTGTTCGCGGGCCGCATCAACGGCGTCACCCGATTCGGCCTGTTCGTGACGCTCAACGAGACCGGCGCCGACGGGCTGGTGCCGGTGAGCACGCTCGGCGGCGACCGATTCGTTCACGACGAGACCCGCCATGTGCTGCGCGGGCGGCGGACGAGGCGGGTGTTCCGCTTGGGCGATCCGGTCGAGGTGATGTTGATGGAGGCCAACCCGGTGACCGGCGGCATGATCTTCCGCCTCGTCGACGAGGTCGCTGCGAGGCACGGCCCCGCCCAAGGTCGCGGCCGCCGCCCTGCCGGCAAGGGACGGCAGCACCGCCACCGCTGATCGCCGGCGGCTTTCGCTATCCCCGCCGGCGCCGCCCGGCACCGGGCGGGCTAGTGACGAAAGCCGGAAAATATCCGACAATCGGGCCATGATACCCGCACCCGCATACAGGGCTTCCGTGCTCATCGCGGCGGCGTTACTGCTGTTCTCGGCTTGCACCGGGACCAGCGATCTGGTGTCGTTCGGCGACAACGAATTCAAGACGCGGGCGGCGGAGGTGTTTGTCGCCGGTTTCGGCGGCGTCGCCGACAAGTACATCGAGCCGGTGGCGGTGCACAGTATCGCCATCGACGGCATGCGTGGGCTCGGCTCCATCGATCCGGCGTTGACCGTCGCCCGCGATGACGGCCGGGTGGTGTTGTTCGCCTCGGGCCGCGAGGTGGCGCGCCGACCGGCGCCCAACGACGGCGACGTCGTCGGCTGGGCCAACGTCGCCGCCGACATTTCGCTCGCCGCGCGCGGGGCGTCCTCGGACCTGCGCTCCGCCAACATCGAAGCGCTGTACGAGGCCGTGTTCGACGGCGTGCTGTCGCGCCTCGACATTTTCTCGCGCTATGCCGGCGCCGTGGAAGCCAGGAAGAACCGCGCTAAGCGCGAAGGATTCGGCGGCATCGGCATCCGCTACCAGATCGAGGACGGCGTACCGGTGATCAACGACGTACTGGTGGGAACTCCTGCTGCCACCGCTGGGCTGCGCAAGGGCGATCGCATCGTCGCCGTAGACGGCGCGGCGCTGAAGGGCCTCGCCCGGAATGAAGTCAGCGACAAACTGCGCGGTCCCATCCATTCCACGGTCGAGCTCACCATCGACCGGCCGGGCCGGGCGCAGCTGATGGTGATCGGCATGGAGCGCGGCCATATCTTCGGGGTCACGGTGACGGCGTCGCACAAGGACGGCATCCTCTATCTGAAGGTCGGCAGCTTCAATCAGGACACGGCTCGGGCGCTGGCAGATGAGATCGAAAAGGGCCGCGCTACGCTCGGCGACGGCATGAAGGGCGTGATCCTGGATCTGCGCGGCAATCCCGGCGGGTTGTTGAAGCAGTCGGTGAAGGTCGCCGACCTGCTGCTCACCCAAGGTCAGATCATCAGCACCCGCGGCCGGCACGCCGACAGCATCCACTATTACGAGGCCGGTGGCCGCGACCTGGCGTTCGGGATGCCGGTGATCGTGCTGGTCGACGGCAAGTCAGCCTCTGCGGCTGAGATCGTCGCCGCGGCGCTGCAGGATCGCGAACGGGCTGTGGTCATCGGCACCTCGTCGTTCGGCAAGGGATCGGTGCAGACGGTGATCCGGCTTCCCAACGACGGCGAGATCACGCTCACCTGGTCGCGTCTGTACGCGCCGTCCGGCTACCTGCTTCACGGACTCGGCGTGCTGCCGGCGATCTGCACCAGCGGCGTCAAGGAAGACGCCCGCTCCGTGATCCGGGCGCGGATGGCGCAACGTGGCAAGACCGAGGAGGCGCTGAACGCCTGGCGGCTGTCGGCGGCGTTCGACGACGCCAAACGCGGCAAGCTCCGCGAATTATGCCCGTCGCAGCGCCGGCAGGACGATCTGGAAATCGAGATGGCCCGCCAGTTGCTTGGCGACCAAGCGCTCTATGCCGAGGCCCTGCGCCTTTCGGCCGCCACCCATCAGGCCCATTACTGAAACGCCGTTACCGAGTCCGGTTATCGGCCCTCATTGCAGTCCTGGGCCTTGACAGGCGGCGGGCGGCATGTATTTTTGCGCCCTCCGAAGGGCCGCGGGGCGGTCCGCAACCGGGACAACGACGATGGCGAAACCGAGTTCGATCCTGATCAAGCTCCTGTCGACCGCCGACACCGGGTTCTACTACGTGACCAAGAAGAATCCACGCACCTCGACGGAGAAGTTCGAGTTCCGCAAGTACGACCCGATCGCCCGCAGGCACGTCCTGTTCAAGGAATCGAAGATCAAGTAGGGCTTCGTGAGAAGCCTGCGTTTCGGTCCAATGACCTTTTTTCCGCTTGAATCCGGTCCGACCGACGGTCGGACCTTTAATTTATCGGCTAATTTACCGGCACCGTGAAAAGATGTAGCGAGCTCCGTCGCATGATCGGGCGAGCGACTTTTTTTAAGAAAAGATCAGCCCGGCAGCGATTCGGCGCCGAACTCGGTCATCTTCGGCGGCGTCGGCACCACCCTGTTGCGTCCCGATTTCTTTGCCTGGTAGAGCGCCTCGTCAGCGCGCTTCAGTAGCCGCTCGCCGACGTCGCCGCGGTCGCGGCTTTCGGCGACGCCGATCGACAGCGTGACCGCAACCTTGTCCTGTGAATCTGAAATGCGGACCGGCTCGTCGGCCATCATCTCGCAAAGCCGTTCGGCGACGGTAAGGGCGACCGCGATCGGCGTGTCCGGCATCACGACCACGAACTCCTCGCCGCCAAACCGCACAGCCAAATCGAAGCCGCGGATGTTGCGCAGAACGCGCTGGCCGACTTCGCGTAGGACCTCGTCGCCAGCGCCGTGGCCATAGGTATCGTTGACCCTCTTGAAGTGGTCGACATCGATCATCAGCAGCGACACTGGTTTTTCGCTGTCGCCCATCCGCCGCATCACCGAATCCAGGTGCGACGACAAGTAGCGCCGATTGTGTAGGCCGGTCAGGCTGTCGGTGAGCGCCATCGACAGGTGCTGCAGGAACGTCGCCTGCAGCCGGTCCTGGTAGCGCTTGCGCCTGACCTGGGTGCGCACCCGGGCGAGCAGTTCCTGCTCGTCGATCGGCCGCACGAGGTAGTCGTTGACGCCGAGCTCGAGCGCCTTGATGAAACGATCCGAGTCCTCGGCGTCGCCAATCAGCAGGATTGGGATCTGCCGGGTCGGCTCCAGCGAACGCAGCCGCGAGGCGAGCCTAAGCGGCGCGTCACTGTCCGACGACATGCTGATGACGACCACGTCGCCGGCGAGGTCGACGATCCTCCCGGGGGCGTCGTAGTCGTCGATCACCGTGACTTCGTCGTTTTCCGCGGCAAGCGCCTCGCAGATGTTGGACTTCTGGATCGTCGAGTCGTCGGCCAGGATCACATGCGCCTTGGTACCGCTGTCGACCAGCAGGTCGACGTCCGCGTTGAAGCCGAAACGCTCGGAGGTCTCCTCGCGCAATCGCCATTGCTCGAGCGTGCGCTTGAGACGGACCAGCGACCGGATGCGGGCGAACAGCGTAGTGTCGTCGACCGGCTTGGTCAGGAAGTCGTCGGCGCCGACGTTCAGGCCGTGGACGCGGTCCTCGCGGCCGCCGAGCGCGGTGACCATGACTACCGGGATGTGGGTGGTCTTCGGGTTTTCCTTGATTCGCCGGCAGACATTGAAACCGTCCAGTCCCGGCATCATCACGTCCAGCAGCACCAGGTCAGGGTGGTGCTCGGCCACGGCCTTCAGCGCCTGATAGCCGTCCGAGACCGTCAGGGTCTCGTAGTACTCGTTACTGAGCTTCGCCGCCATCAGCCGGACGCTGGTGGGAACATCGTCAACGATCAGGATGCGCGCCGACATCGGCGGTCCTCATGTCAATCCCAGCCGGAAATAAACTTAATTCAAGAATCTCGCGATCGTTTCCAGGAACGACGGAACGGAAATCGGCTTGGCAATATATCCCTCGCAACCACCCTCGCGGATCTTCTCCTCGTCGCCTTTCATGGCGAAGGCGGTGACGGCGATCACCGGAATCCCCTTCAGCCCGTCGTCGGCCTTCAACATCTTGGTGACCTCAAGGCCCGAGATTTCCGGCAATTGGATGTCCATGATGATCAGGTCGGGGTCGTGGTCGCGCGCCAGCTGCAGCACGTCGCGGCCGTCCATCGTCTGTACGGTTTCGTATCCGTGGGCCTGAAGAAGATCGTTGAACAGTTTCATGTTCAATTCGTTATCTTCGACAATGAGGATTTTTTTTGGCATCGTTTCTGGCTGATCACGATTCCGGGTAGTTTGCCGCATCGAAATCCGGCATTCCGGATAACCGGTGCGCCGCCGTCGCGCGGATGGATCCGTATTCGGCTCCCGTCGTTCCCGCCCCCGGGAAAACAGCGGAATCCCCGTCTGCAATCAGGATGATGGAATATTACCCCAAACGAGTCAAACGCGTGCCCGGGGACGATCGCCACCTCAACGCGGGCGCGCGTTCCGGGTTTCTTGGGGTACCGTGAGAAAGATCGGAGAATTTCTTCCGGTATTCTTCCCGGTGCCCGCCGATTTCAGAAATTGCCGATGAAGACCGATCCGCCCGGCATCATCGCCAGCGACAGAATGGTCAGGGTCATCGCAACCCCAAGTGCTTTCAACGTCGACATTTCCGCGCTCCCGTTCATCGGCGCTCCGGCGCCTTGCCGCGACCCGGGGGTCACCCCGGAAACCCCGGCGACGCCGGTGCATCCGATGCCGACCATGCTGCCACAGCTCGCGCGCGGCGCCTGTGACCGACATCACAAATGCCGAAAATCGCGGCGGCGGAGGGGCTTCGGAGCAACGGAGAAGAGCCCGGCGGGGCCGGCCGGGGCGGCTAGTCGCCACGCACCTGCTCGACCATCTCGCTCAGCTGCTGCACGTTGTGGATCACCAGCGAATCCTTCTGGCGCTCGACGACGCCGTGGCGGGCGAGGTCGCTGAGCACCCGGGCGACGGTCT
The DNA here is from genome assembly GCA_016187325.1 of Rhodospirillales bacterium. Classification (GTDB taxonomy): domain Bacteria; phylum Pseudomonadota; class Alphaproteobacteria; order Rhodospirillales; family Casp-alpha2; genus JACPJY01. The sequence continues at coordinate 11,950 of JACPJY010000160.1, forward strand.
CCCGCGTCGTCGAGGCGCGGCTGGCGATGTCGCTGTGGTTGGGGATCGGCGCGATCTTGGCTTGGTTCTTGCCGGCCATGTGGGCGCGAGCCAGACGCAGCAGGTCCGCCTGCACCCGGTTGTTGGCGGCGAGCGTGCTCAAATCCATGATCCGGTCGGTGGCGGTGCGCACGATACGCGTCAGCGTCCGCATCACCTTCAGCGCGATCTTCGGGTGCTTCTCCAGAACCGCCAGGAACCGCTCCTGCGGCAGCGACGCCACCAGGCAATCGGTCAGCGCCATGACGCTAGCCGAGCGCGGCCGTCCGTCGATCGCCGCCAGCTCGCCGAAATAGGCGCCGGCATCGAGGTCGTCGAGGGTGATTTCACGGCCCGACAGCGAGTAGTTGACCACCCGCACGTTGCCGTCGATGACGAAGAACACGTCCTTGGTTTCGCTTTGCCGGTCGATGATCTGTTCCTCGGCGGAATAGTGCTTGAAGCTGCACGATTTCTCGAGCTTCTTCACCTCCGCCTGACTGAGATCCGCCAGCAGGTCGACCGCGGACAGGTTTTCTTGCGCTTCTTCCGACACCGGCGCTTTCTCCCTTTCCCGGCGTACGTCCGGAGTCCCCACTAACCGGAATTCCCAGCAATGTTACAGACATTCGCCCCCGAAGGCGAGTGTCAGAAGGCCGGGCGGCGAGGCTTTGTCGCTGGCGCGGGCGTCGCTTGCGCCCGCGATGAGCCACGTCTATCGTGCCCGCGTCGGGGTCCCGAACCACCCGAGAGATGCACTTATATTGTGATGTCGAAAACGCCCAAGCCATCCTCACAAGACCGGGCCTCGCAAGGCCGGCCGCAAGGCGCCCGGACGCCGGCGGTCGCGGTCGTCATCCCGTGCTACCGCGAAACCGCCCACGTGCTCGACGTGCTGGCCGCCATCAACGACGAAGTCCGCCATGTGCTGGTGGTTGACGACGCCTGTCCCAACGGCACTGGCCGTCACGTCCGGGCGCACTGCAAGGACCCGCGGGTCGAGGTGCTGACCCATGAGCGCAACAAAGGCGTCGGCGGCGCCACCATGACAGGCTATCGCCGGGCGCTTGAGCTCGGCGCCGACATCATCGTCAAGGTCGACGGCGACGGCCAGATGGACCCGGCGATGATCCCGATCCTGGTGCGCCCGATCGTTGCCGGTGAGGCCGACTACGCCAAGGGCAACCGCTTTCACCAGTTCTTTGCCGTCGGCGGCATGCCGCCGGTGCGCGTTACCGGCAACATGCTGCTGTCGTTCCTGTCCAAGCTGTCGAGCGGCTATTGGGACATCTTCGACCCCGCCAACGGGTTCACGGCGATCGACGCGCGCGTCGCCCGCGCGCTGCCGCTGGACAGGATTTCCGAGGGCTTCTTCTTCGAATCCGACATGCTGTTCCGGCTTGGCATGATGCGCGCCGTGGTCCGCGACATCCCGATGCAGGCCCGCTACGGCAACGAGACGAGCGCCATCAACATTCCTCGGATCATCCCCGAATTCCTGATCAAGCACACCGTCAACACCTGGAAGCGCATCTGGTACGCCTATTTCGTTCGCGAATTCTCGTTCGCCTCCATCCTGCTGGTGCTCGGCGCGCTGATGCTGGTGTTCGGCGTCGTCTACGGTGCCTATTGGTGGCATGACAGCACCGTAACTGGCGTGCCCGCCACCGCCGGCACGGTGGTGCTGGCGGCGTTGCCGATCATCCTCGGCAGCCAGTTCCTGATCGCCTTCATCAATCACGACACCCGCAGCGTGCCGCGGACGCCGGTGCATCCGATCCTGTGACCGGCGCCGCCGGCTAACGCAGCGGCCGGCCGTCGCAACCGACGCCGCGGGTGACGATGGTTTCGTCGCGGGTCGAGCAGGCGGCGTCGAAAGTCAATCCCGGCGTCAGCTTCTTCAGCAGCGGCTCGGTCACCCACCAGTGGCTGCCGCGGAATACCGCGCACGGCGCCGTCGCCAGCACGTGGACGAGGTCGGCCGGCCCGCGCCAGTCGCGCAACACCACCCGGCTCTGGTCCCACCAGTGCTCGAGCCAGTAGACGTTGGTCGGGCCCCGTTCGGCGAGCCGGCCCGCGAACCGCGAGCCGGTGACGTAGTCGCCGAGCAGCAGCGCGAACGCCGGGCTGGAGGCGGCATAGGAATAGACCCGCGCGCAGCGGGCGAAGCGCGCGTCGTCGGCGGCGAGCGCCCGCGCCCGCTCATCGGCGAGGCTACGAGTGAGCTTGACCACCGCGAACCCTTGCGCCGCCACCAGCGCCGCCAGCAGCACCGCGATCCCGCGGTCGAGAGCGGCCCGGCCGCGTTCGGCCATCACCGCCGCCCACAGCCGCCAGGCGACGACGAATGCCAGCGCGCTCAGCATCAACGCCGGGATCATGTAGATGGCGTTCGGCTGCTTGGCGACCACCAGAACCTGCGCCAGTTGGGCCACCACGGTGCCAGCCAGCAGCCGCACCTCCGACGCCGGCAGCGGCCGGCCGCGGCGTCGCCGCACCGCCGCCCAAGCCAGCGTCACCAGCGCGAGCGCCAGCGGCACATGGAATGCCGGTCGCGCCAGCAGCTTGGCGATGCTCTTCGGATACGTTGTCCAGGCGACGACGCCGGGCGCGTCGCCACCGTAGGCTCCGGCGCCCAGGCTGACCTTCGCCATCCAGGCGAAGAACACGTCGTAGGCGCCGATTGCCGGCAGGGTGAACACGACCAGGGAGACGAAGGCGGCGGCGCCGTAGAGCGCCATCGCGCGCCACGCCCCGGGCGCGTCGGCCAGCACGAACAGCGGCAGCACGAACACCGGCAGCGCGGTGATCTTGGTCGCCACCGCGAACCCGGCGATCGCCCCGAAGGCGACGGCGAATTGGCGGCGGTGATGCTCCAGCCGCCCCGGCTCAAGCGTCGCCACCGATAGTGCGATCAGCAGAAGCGTCGCCGTCACCAGCAGCGCTTCGGGCTTGACGTGATGGCCGTGTTTGACGATGACCGTCGACAGCAACGGCGCCATCTGCAGCATCCACGCCGGCGGCAGCGCGCCGAACGCGCGCCAGCCGGCCGCCCCGACCGCCAGCGCGCCGAAACCGGCGAAGACGACGAACGCGTTGCCGATCAGGCGCAGGTGCCGCTCCGGG
>JACPJY010000161.1 GCA_016187325.1 Rhodospirillales bacterium
CGACGATCCCGCCGCCGACAAGCTCGCCGCGGCCGTGCTGACGGCTCCCGATTCCATAGCCTGGCTCCTGAACCTGCGCGGCGGCGACGTGCCTTATACGCCGCTGGCGTTGTCGTTCGCCATCGTCCACGCCGACGGCCGCGTCGAGCTGTTCATCGACCGCCGCAAGCTGGCTCCTGGCACCGCCGATCACCTGGGGCCCGACGTGCGTGTCGCCGAGCCGGCTGATTTCGGCCCGGCGCTCGACGCGCTCGGCAAGGCGAAAAAGACCGTCCGCGTCAACCTCGACACCGCCGCCGCATGGGTGGTCGGGCGGCTGGAGGCGGCCGGCGCCGCCATCGACGGCGGCGCCGATCCGTGCCAGTTGCCGAAGGCGGTGAAATCGCCGGCCCAGATCGCCGGCATCCGCGCCGCGCACCGCCGCGACGGCGCCGCATTGACCCGGTTCCTGGGCTGGCTGGCCAAGGAGGCGCCGAAGGGCGCGGTCACCGAAACCGCCGCGGCGGCGAAGCTGGAATCCTTCCGTCGCGCCAACGACGAATTCCAAGGCCTCAGCTTCCCGACCATCTCCGGCGCCGGCGCCCACGGCGCCATCGTCCATTACCGGGTCACCGACAGGACCGACTGCCGGCTCGAGCCCGGCACGCTCTATCTCGTCGATTCCGGCGCCCAGTACCGGGACGGCACCACCGATGTCACCCGCACCGTCGCCATCGGCAAGCCGAGCGACGAAATGCGGCAGAACTTCACCCGCGTGCTGAAGGGCCACATCGCGCTCGCCACCGCCCGCTTCCCCGAGGGCACCAGCGGCAGCCAGCTCGACACCCTGGCCCGCCGGGCGTTGTGGCAGGCGGGGCTCGACTACGACCACGGCACCGGCCATGGCGTCGGTCACTACCTCGGCGTCCACGAAGGGCCGCAGCGCATCAGCAAGCTGCCGAACACGGTGGCGCTGGAGCCGGGCATGGTGGTCTCGAACGAGCCCGGCTATTACAAGACCGGCGCCTACGGCATCCGCATCGAGAACCTGGTGACGGTGACGCCGGTCGATGCACCGGCCGGCGCCGAGAAGGCGCTGCTTGGGTTCGAGACGTTGACGTTGGCGCCGATCGATCGCACGCTGGTGGACAATTCCCTGATGACCGCCGACGAGATCGCCTGGCTCGACGCCTATCACGCGCGCGTCGCCAAGACGCTGACGCCGCTCCTCGACGACGCCACCGCGGCGTGGCTGAAGAAAGCGACGGCGCCGCTCGGCTGAGCGCCGGGCTAATTCAGCCGCCGACCTTGTAGAGATAGATTTGGCTGCGGTAGGCGTCCGGCGCGGTGGCGACCGCGACCGGCTGCCAGCCGCGCACCGCAAACGTATTGCATAGCACCAGCGCGCCGGGCTTCAACTCGGCTTCTAGCTTCGGCTTCAGCTTCGCCATCGCCGGCGGCGTCAGGTAGCACGCCACCAGCGCCGCGTCCGTCAGATCGGCGCAATGGAAGTCGCCGAACCGGAACTCCAGGTTCGGCGGCCCGCCGAACAGCCGCCGCGCCTTCGCGAACGCCCACGGCAACAACGACACCTCGAACGCCCTCACCGGCTGGTCCGGATAGCGCTGTGCCAACGCGACCGCCAATCCGCCCCAGCCGGATCCGAGCTCGTACACCGGCCCCTCGATGCGACTCGGCAACGCCGCTAACATGGTTTCCCGGCTCGCCGGCGACGTCGGCAGGGGCGAGGCGCCGGTCAAAAGCGTCGAGAAGAACACCAGCCCGATCGCCAGCAGTACCAAGCCCAGGACCGCGATTTCCGCCACCATCGGCCGTGGCCCGCCTTTCGACCGGATTGATTGTTAACGGTTTCTATCTTAAATGAAGGGCCTCGCGCCCGGCCACCAGGATTCCGGAAGAAAACAAGAATCAAGAATATAGGATCACCCCCATGGTTTTGGGTCTGTTCGGCAAGTCAAAGAAAAAGAAGATCCCCTCCGGCCCGCCCCAGGACGTCGCCTGGGTGAGATCGGCGAAGAACAAGTACTTCAAGTTCCTCAATCTGGAGCCCGAAGAGATGGGGCTCGAGAACATCTCGGCCGTCTACGTGCTGTGGCATCAGGGCGTGCGTCCGCAGTGGGTCTACCTCGGCCGCACCGACGACCTGGGGCGTACGCTCCAGGAGATTCGCCGCGACGACGAGATCGTCGACTACGACAAGCACGGCGGCCTGTTCGTCACCTGGTCGATGATCAAGCCGGAGTTCCAGCCGGGCGTGGTGCGTTATCTGCACCAGGTATTGCGGCCGGTAGTCGTCAACCCGGACACGCTCGACGAGGAAGAGGACGAAGAGCCGATCCCGGTGCTGCTGCCGGGCGCGCCGGCGCAGGGCGCCAGTTGACGCGCGTTCACTTCTTCGGCTCGCCCTTCTTCACCCACTTCTCGTATTCGGCCTTGGTTTCGGCGTTCGGCGGATAGACGCCGGGCACCTTGCGGCCTTCCTTGATCTTCATCTTGGCGAAGCGCTCGTAGCGCTCCTGCTCGAGGCCGTCGCGGGCGACCTCGGCGGCGAGTGCCTGCGGCACGACGACGACACCGTCACCGTCGGCGCAGATGATGTCGCCCGGAAATACCGCGACGCCGCCGCAGGCGACCGGCGTCCCGATGTCGGCGGCGGAATGGCCGCCGATGCTGGCCGGCGCCGCCGGGCCGGCGGCGTAGAGCGGCAGGTCCGATTTCAAAGCCTCGGCGCAGTCGCGGATGCCGCCGTCGGAGACCATGGCGGCGACGCCGCGGATCTTCAGCCGCTCGACCAGAATGTCGCCGACCACGGCGATGTCGCCGCGGCCGCGGCCGTCGATCACCAACACGCTGCTGGCCGGCGCCTGCTCGATGGCGAGGCGCGGCGGATAATCGGGTCGGCCCAGCACCTCGGGCGCGGATTTGTCTTCGCGCAACGGCACGTAGCGCAGCGTGTAGGCTGGCCCGACCACCGGCTTGACGGGCCGGTTCAACGGCTTGACGCCGGCCATCGAGACGTTGCGGATGCCGCGCTTCAACAGTTGCATGGTGACGGTGGCGACGCTGATTTTTCTCAGCGCTTCGAGGGTTTCCTTGTCCATCGGCAACGGCTCCCGGTCGGTGGTTCGGCTATCGCCCGGGTCCAGCATACCCGCGATGGCGGACGTTTTTCCATGACGTTGAGGCCGGCAGGGACTATATGATGCAAATGGAAGGCATCCTTCCCTGGCTCCTCGGTTTTGCCATGTTCGCCACCCTGGTCGTGCTGGTGGTCGGGGTCGTTTCGTTCGGCGTCCACGGCCAGTTCTACCAGCGCCATTCCAACCACTTGATGCGGCTGCGCGTGGTCCTGCAGGGCATCGCGGTGGCGATTTTCGCGCTGATCACCTATTTCGCTGTAAAATAGGGCGGCACACGCACGGGGGACGGACCGGCGCCATGGTCAAACTCGACAAGATCTACACCCGCGGCGGCGACGCCGGCGAAACGTCGCTCGGCGGCGGCAAGCGCGTCGCCAAGCACGATGTGCGGGTCGCCGCCTACGGCACCGCCGACGAGGCTAACGCCATCATCGGCCTAGCCCGGCTGCACACCAAGGGCGATACCGACGCCATGCTGGAGCGCATCCAGAACGATCTGTTCGACCTCGGCGCCGATCTGTGCCGGCCGCACGGCAGCGACAAGAAGGACCAGGCACTGCGCGTTTCGGCGGCACAGGTCAAGCGCCTCGAGGACGAGATCGACCGCATGAACGTTGAACTGAAGCCGCTCACATCCTTCGTCCTTCCCGGCGGCAGCGAGGCCTCGGCGTGGCTGCACTTGGCGCGCACGGTGGTGCGGCGCTGCGAGCGGCTGATTACCGAGCTCGGCCAGCGCGACGAGGTCAACCCCGAGGCCATCAAGTACGTCAATCGGCTGTCGGACCATCTGTTCGTGCTCGCCCGCTTCCTCAACGACAAGGGCAAGGGCGACGTGCTGTGGCAGCCGGGCGCCAACCGCTGACGGCGGCAGCAGAGCCCCGGGCCGCTCCTGAAATCCGCGCCGGGCGCCGCCGGCGGCCGATCACGGGATTCTTGACCAAGCGTTTCGTTGTCCCTATTGTGCACGTGCGAAGAGGGCGTACAGCCCCGGAAACAGTGAGAATTTCCGCACCACCGCCGGCGTCTCGACGATGCCGGCCGGCCCTGGGGACGGCACTTCCGAAGCCATTGGCAGGACATCGATGAAGGTTCTGGTCGCGGTCAAGCGGGTTGTCGATTTCAACGTCAAGATCCGGGTCAAGGCCGACGGCTCCGGCGTCGAGACCAATAACGTCAAGATGTCCATGAACCCGTTCGACGAGATCGCCGTCGAGGAGGGCGTGCGCCTTCGTGAATCCGGCAAGGCCACCGAGCTGGTGGCGGTGTCCATGGGCGGCCAGTCGTGCCAGGAGACCATCCGCACCGCGCTCGCCATGGGCGCCGACCGCGGCATCCACGTCAAGACCGACACCGAGCTGCAGCCGCTGGCCGTCGCCAAGCTGATGAAGGCGATCATCGAAGCGGAGAAGCCTGAGCTGGTGATCCTCGGCAAGCAGGCGATCGACGACGATTGCAACCAGACCGGCCAGATGCTGGCGGCGCTGCTCGGCTGGCCGCAAGGCACGTTCGCCTCGAAACTCGGGCTCGCCGACGGCAAGGCCCAGGTCACGCGCGAGATCGACGGCGGGCTCGAGACGGTAAGCCTGAAGCTGCCGGCGGTCGTCACCACGGATTTGCGGCTGAACGAGCCGCGTTACGCTTCGTTGCCCAACATCATGAAGGCGAAGAAGAAGCCGATCGATTTGAAGACCCCGGAAGATCTCGGCGTCGACGCCAAGCCACGGTTGACCACGGTGAAGATTTCCGAGCCGCCGCGCCGCGCCGCCGGCGCCAAGGTGGGCTCGGTCGCCGAGCTGGTGGCCAAGCTCAAGACCGAAGCGAAGGTGATCTGATGGGCGTCCTGGTCGTCGCCGAGCACGACAACGCGGGCCTCAGGCCGGCGACCCTGAATACCTTCACCGCGGCGGCGAAGCTGGGCGAAGTGACCGTACTGGTCGCCGGCTCGGGCTGCCGCGCCGCCGCCGACGCCGCCGCCAAGATAAAAGGCGTCGCCAAGGTGCTGCTGGCCGACGGCCAAGCGCTCGACCACGGGCTGGCCGAGAACCTGGCGCCGATGGTCGTTGCGCTCGCCAGGCAGTTCAGCCATGTGCTGGCGCCGGCGACTACGTTCGGCAAGAACCTGCTGCCCCGCGTCGCGGCGCTGCTCGACGTGGCGCAGATTTCCGAGATCACCGACATCGAGGACGCCGACACCTTCGTGCGCCCGATCTACGCCGGCAACGCGCTGGCGACGGTGAAGAGCGCCGACGCCATCAAGGTGATCACCGTCCGCATCACCGCCTTCGACGCGGCGCAACCTACGGGCGGCAACGCCGCCGTCGAGGATACCGCCGCCGGCGGCGACTCGGGCCTGTCCAGCTTCGTCGGCCACGAACTGACGAAGACCGAGCGGCCCGAATTGACCAGTGCCCGCATCGTCATTTCCGGCGGCCGCGGCATGCAGTCGGGCGACAATTTCAAGCTGCTGGAGGAGGTCGCCGACAAACTCGGCGCCGCCGTCGGCGCCAGCCGCGCCGCCGTCGACGCCGGCTTCGTGCCCAACGACTACCAAGTCGGCCAGACCGGCAAGGTGGTGGCGCCCGATCTCTACATCGCGGTTGGCATCTCCGGCGCCATCCAGCACCTGGCGGGGATGAAGGATTCCAAGGTCATCGTCGCCATCAACAAGGACGAGGAGGCACAGATCTTCCAGGTCGCTGACTACGGCCTGGTTGCGGACCTGTTCACGGCGATACCGGAACTGTCTTCGGAACTGGACAAACAGACGTAAACTGGCTCTCCTGACGGCCGGCCGGCGTTGTCTCGCGGCGGCCCGACGGAGAGGCCCCTATGCAAGGAATGAACCCTGGCTTCTGAGATCAAGAAGATCGGCGTCATCGGCGCCGGACAGATGGGACGCGGCATCGCCCAGGTGTGCGCCGCCGCAGGGCTCG
>JACPJY010000191.1 GCA_016187325.1 Rhodospirillales bacterium
TCATGGGACGCCGGATACTTTTGGCCTCGGCCGTTGCCGTGCTGCTACTGGGCGGCGCGCCCGTAATCGGTTATGCCCAGGGCGCAACCCTTTTCCTCGCCGCCATCGAGGACTTGCCGCTGATGCCTGGCCTGACCGAGGACGCGAACGCGGGCGTCAACTTCGATTCACCGGCGGGGCGCATCGCCGAGGCAGTTGCGTTCGGCAACGTCTCCGAAAGACAGGTGCTCGATTTTTATGCAGCGGCGCTGCCGCAACTCGGCTGGCGCCAGGATGGCGACGCCGAATTCAGCCGCGAGCGCGAGATCCTGAAGCTGGAATTTCCGGCGCGGCCGAAGGCGGACTCGCCGTTGACGGTGCGTTTCGCGCTCAAGCCGGCGGGCGAGTGAAAGCCGGGCCGGCGGTCTTGACGGTCCAGGCCTGCCCCTATATAAGCGGGGCCTTCCATTGCAGAGGTCCAAGTAAATAAAGGGTTTTTACCATGGCTCAAATCCAGTCGGCGAAGAAGTGTATCCGCCAGACCAAGCGTCGGACCGACGTTAACCGCCGCCGCGTCAATACCATCCGCAGCCACCTTCAGAAGGTGGAGGCGGCGATCGCGTCCGGAGACAAATCGAAAGCCGCCGCCGCATTGCGCGAGGCGCAGCCGCATGTTATGCGCGGAATCAAGTACAAGGTCATGCACCGCAACACGGTGGCTCGGAAGATGTCGCGGCTGTCCAAGAGAATCAAAGCGATGGCGGCCTAATCGTACGCAACGCGTTTGCGCAATCGCCGGCCGCGCGCCCGAAAGGGTTTGCGGCTTTTTATTTTTTTCGAGTCGGAAAAAATTATTTGCATCCAAAGTCAACAATTTTATTTGCGATTTTTTGCCGCGAGTCGCTTACGAACCGGTTGCCAGACGCCGGAGGTCGCCGTAATATTCGGCCTTCGTCGGCGCGGCGAAAGAGAGTCCCTCATAAATCGGTAATCCCCAAATCATCCGTTCGGTATTTTGAATAGGTTTGTCGATACTTTAACTCATAGTTGAAGTTTCAAATATAAATCCGGGTCTGCGGGGCGTCGTTGAAATAATAAAATTTTCACGTGGAGAAAATCGGGGAGAATTCTCCACCGGTATTTTTGCGCCACGTCTTAGATTTTTTTGCGAAGCCAATACCGATTTTAAAAACGCAAATTTGTTCTCAAAGGGGGGCGTTCAGAAGCTGCGAGGTCTTTGATCCGGAATTCGACGCGGACGATCGGGTCGAAAACGGGCCGCTCCACTCCGCCCGTTCGTCGATCCTGGTTCGGCGGTGTTACCCACAACCATTCGACCGCGCTTCCGGATTTACCTTTGTGGCTAGTGAAAGTGTTGGTCGGTGACCGACGCTCCCCTCTTTAAGAGCGTCCGTGACGGCAGGGTTCGCCGGCACGGGGGACGAATCGGGGTTTCGCGGCAACGCGAAGCGTAGGCTGTTAATCGCGGGCCTATGAGGGGCTGGTTGGGGCAATGACCACGGACGAAACCGCTCGGGGCAGCGATTCCAAGAAAAACCTGAATGCCCAGTGGGCGGCGGTTTGCGGACTTCTCAGGGCCGAGATCGGGGAGGCCGCGTACCAAAGTTGGCTCAAGCCGATGACGGTGCGCGAGATCCAAGCGGGCGAGATCAAGATCTCGGTGCCGACGCGCTTCATGCGCGACTGGATCGTGGCCCATTACCTGGACCGCCTGACCGAGCTGTGGGGCAAGGAAAACCCTGCGGTCAAGGCCATCGACATCGCCATCCAATCGGAGCGGGACGTGCTGGCGCCGCCGCCCGGCAAGAGGCACGCCGGCGACGAGGCAAGCGCCCGCTTGAGCTCCCACGGTGCCAAGTATTCCAGCGACTTGAGCGCGCCCCTGGACCGCCGTTGCACCTTCGAGCAGTTCGTCGTCGGCAAGCCCAACGAATTCGCCTACGCCGCTTCCCGGCGCGTTGCTGAGGCCGCCAAGCCGCCGTTCAACCCGTTGTTCCTGTACGGCGGGGTCGGGCTCGGCAAGACGCATCTGATGCACGCCATCGCCTGGCACATCCGCGAACGCACGCCGAAGCGCACGGTCATTTACCTTTCGGCCGAGAAGTTCATGTACCGTTTCATCCGCGCGCTGCGCGAACAGAACACCGTCGATTTCAAGGACCAGTTCCGCTCGGTCGACGTGCTGATGATCGACGACGTCCAGTTCATCAGCGGCAAGGATTCGACCCAGGAGGAATTCTTCCATACTTTCAATTCGCTGGTCGACCAGGGCCGACAAATCGTGATCTCGGCGGACAAGTCCCCCTCGGACCTCGAGGGCATGGAGGAGCGGCTGATCTCGCGCCTCAACTGCGGGCTGGTTGCCGACATCCACGCCACCACCTACGAGCTGCGCCTCGGCATCCTGCAGTCGAAGGCCGAGCAGTTGGCGGTCAAGGTGCCACAGAAGGTGCTCGAATTCCTCGCCCACAAGATCACCGCCAATGTCCGCGAGCTGGAAGGCGGCCTCAACCGGGTGGTCGCCCACGCCCAGCTGGTGGGCGGCGACATCACGCTCGAAACCACCCAGGAGGTCCTCCACGACCTGTTGCGCGCCAATGACCGCCGGGTCACCATCGAGGAGATCCAGAAGCGCGTCGCGGCGCATTTCAACATCCGCGTCTCCGACATGCATTCGGCGCGCCGCGCCCGCTCCGTCGCCCGGCCCCGGCAAGTGGCGATGTATCTGGCGAAGCAACTGACGGCGCGCTCGCTGCCCGAGATCGGCCGCAAGTTCGGCGGCCGCGACCACACCACCGTGATGCACGCGGTGAAGAAGGTCGAGGAGTTGAGCGAGCACGATTCCTCGTTCGCCGAGGATGTGGAACTGTTGCGTCGCATGCTTGAGGGCTGAACCCCAGGGTCGTCCCCTCGGTCGTACCCCGGGTCGTCCCGCGGGCTTTCCCGGACGCCTCCTGAAACCCGCGATTCCCGCCCCTTTCCAGACCCCGTTCCGAGGCCTAAAAAGGTTACGATCGGGGGCTCCTGTGATATAATGATCATTCCCTCGTGGGGCCGTTCTCCGGCCCTGACCCGGCCGTCCCCGGCAGCCGCCGGACCGACTGCGGAACATGATACTAAGGGCTTGAAATATCACCATGAAACTGACCATCGAGCGGGCCGCTTTATTGAGGGCCTTGGGGCATGTGCAAAGCGTCGTCGAACGCCGCAACACGATTCCGATTCTCTCCAATTTGAAGCTTGACGCCGCCGACGGGCGGCTGGCGCTGAACGCCACCGATATGGATCTCGACATCGTCGAGACCGTGGCCGCGGAAATCGCCGCCAAGGGCGCCACCACCGCGCCGGCCCATACCTTATATGATATCGTCCGCAAGCTGCCCGAGGGCTCGCAAGTCGAGATCGCCGCCGACGGCAAGGGCCAGATGGTCCTGTCGTCGGGCCGCTCGCGGTTCAAGCTGGCGTGCCTGCCGACCGAGGACTTCCCGGTGCTGGCCGGCGGCAAACTCGCGCACGAGTTCACGCTGGCGGCGGACGAGCTGCGCAACCTGATCGACAAGACCAAGTTCGCCATCTCCACCGAGGAGACTCGTTATTACCTCAACGGCATCTACCTTCACGCCGCCGAGCGCGACGGCGCCAGGGTGCTGCGCGCCGTCGCCACCGACGGCCACAGGCTGGCCAGCGTCGAGGTGCCGCTGCCGAAGGGCGCGGCCGGCATCCCCGGCGTCATCGTGCCGCGCAAGACCGTCGGCGAGCTGCGCAAGCTGATCGAGGAGACCACCGACGACATCGCCGTTGGACTGTCGGAGACCAAGATCCGCTTTTCCTTCAACGACGCGGTCCTGACCTCGAAGTTGATCGACGGCACGTTTCCTGACTACCAACGGGTGATCCCGACCGGCAACGACAAGAAGCTGGAGATCGATACCAAGCTGTTCGCCGAGGCCGTCGACCGGGTGTCCGCCATCTCCAGCGAGAAATCGCGGGCGGTGAAGCTCACCCTGGGCAACAAGAGCCTGGTGCTGTCCGCCTCCAGCCCCGATGCCGGCAGCGCCACCGAGGAACTGGAAGTCTCCTACCAAGGAGGCGACATGGATATCGGCTTCAACGCCGGCTATCTCCTGGACATCACCCGCCAGATCGCCGGCGACACCACGCGGCTGATGCTCGCCGACGCCGCCTCGCCGACCATCTTCAGCGAGGTCGACGACGCGGGCGCGCTCTACGTTCTGATGCCGATGCGCGTTTGAGGGATTAGTACCCCATTGGGATCGCAAGGCTTGGCCACAGCGGATTTTGCGGCGGATGGCGCGGTACCGGTTGCCGGCGGCGGTGATAACCGGCTCGCGGTCCGGCGCCTGACGCTGACCGACTTTCGCTGCTATCGGCATCAGCGCCTGGAGGCCGACGGCGTGCCCGTGGTGCTGACCGGCCCCAACGGCGCCGGCAAGACCAACCTCCTGGAGGGGCTGTCGTTCCTGGTGCCTGGGCGCGGCCTGCGCCGGGCTAGGCTCACCGATATCACCCGCCGGCCGGCCGACGGCCGGCCACAGGCTTCGCCGCGGCCATGGGGCGTCGCGGCGCTGGTCAGCGCCGGCGGCGGCGAGGTCGAGATCGGCACCGGCTTCGAGGCCGGCACCGACGGCGGCCGCGACAAGCGCATCGTGCGCATCGACGGCGAGACGCAGCGGAACCAAGCGGCGTTGGCCGAGTACGTCGGTTGCCAATGGCTGACGCCGCAGATGGATCGGCTGTTCCTGGAAGGCCCGCCGGTCCGCCGGCGCTTTCTCGACCGCCTGGTATTCGGCTCCGACCCCGCCCATGCGGCGCGCGTCAACGCCTACGACCACGCAATGCGCGAGCGGACGCGCCTGCTCTCGGCCGGCCGCACCGACATCGACTGGCTGAAGGCGCTTGAATCGACCATGGCGGCGCAAGGCACGGCCGTCGCCGCCGCGCGTCTCGAAATCGCCGGTCGCCTCGGCGCCCGACTCGCTGAAACCCGCGGCGCCTTCCCGAGCGCCGCCATCCACGTCGCCGGCACCGTCGAGGCCTGGCTCGGCGAGGCGCCGGCGCTGGAGGCCGAGGAGAGGTTCCAGGACGCCCTCGCCCATCGCCGCGGCCAGGACGCTGCCGAAGGCCGCGCCACCCTCGGTCCGCACCTGAGCGACCTCGCCGTCCGCCATCTCGGCAACTGTGCTCGACCGGCGAGCAGAAGGCGTTGCTGGTGGCGCTGGTGCTGGCCAGCGCCCGCATGCGTGCCTACGAGTTGGGGACGGCGCCGCTGCTTCTCCTGGACGAGATCGCGGCGCATCTGGACGAGACCCGGCGTATGGCGTTATTCGACGAGATCCAGGTCCTCGACGCCCAGGTGTGGCTGACCGGCACCGACGCGACGCTGTTCCGGCCGCTCGCCGGCCGGGCGCAGTTTTTCACCGTCGCCGACGCCAAGGTGACTCCGGCGCGGGCGTAAGGCACGCCGGCCAAGACAACGAAGAACCGATCGAACAAGCAATGGCAAAAGCAAAACCGAAGAAAAAGACCGCCACGAAATCAGCCGCCAGGCCGGCCAAGAAGGTGTCGAAGCCGGTGAAGCCGGAGGCCCGCCGGGCCGCGCAGCTTGCCGCCGAACCGGCGCCTGCCCCGACCCCGGCGCCGCGCAAGGCCCAGGCACCGGTGGCCGCCGCCGGCCGGGCCACCAGGCCCGCGGGCGAAGCCTACGACGCGCACTCGATCAAGGTGCTGAAGGGGTTGGATGCGGTGCGCAAGCGCCCCGGCATGTACATCGGCGACACCGACGACGGCTCCGGCCTCCATCACATGGTCTACGAGGTGGTGGACAACGCCGTCGACGAGGCGCTGGCCGGCTATTGCGACACCATCGACGTCACCCTCAACGGCGACGGCTCGGTAACGGTGGTCGACAACGGCCGCGGCATCCCCGTCGACATCCACGTCGAGGAAAAGGTATCGGCGGCGGAAGTGATCATGACCCAGCTCCATGCCGGCGGGAAGTTCGATCAGAACTCGTACAAGGTGTCGGGCGGCCTGCACGGAGTCGGCGTGTCCGTGGTCAACGCGCTCTCCGAATGGTTGGACCTGAAGATCTGGCGCGACGGCAAGGAACACTTCATCCGCTTCAAGGACGGCAAGGCAGAACACCCGCTGAAGGTGGTCGGTAAGGCTCCCGAAGGCACCGACGGCAAGCCGGTCACCGGCTCCGAGATCACCTTCCTCCCCTCGAAGAAGGTGTTCACGATGACCGATTTCGACTTCCCGACGCTGGAGCACCGGCTGCGCGAGCTGGCGTTCCTCAACTCCGGCGTCAAGGTGAAGCTGACCGATGCCCGCAGCGTCGCGCCGCAGGTCGTCGAGATGCACTACGAGGGCGGCGTCGTCGCTTTCGTCAAGTATCTAGACCGCGCCAAGGTAGCGCTGATTGATCCACCGATTTTCGTCACCGGCGAGAAGTCTGGCATCGTCGTGCAGCTGGCGATGCAGTGGAACGACAGCTACCACGAGACCATGTTGTGCTTCACCAACAACATCCCACAGCGCGACGGCGGCACACACCTGGCCGGCTTTCGCGGCGCGCTGACGCGTACCATCAACAACTACGCCAACGCCAGCGGCATCGCCAAGAAGGACAAGATAGCCATCACCGGCGACGATGCCCGCGAGGGGCTGAGTTGCGTGCTGTCGGTCAAGCTGCCGGACCCCAAGTTCTCGTCGCAGACCAAGGACAAGCTGGTGTCCTCCGAGGTCCGGCCCGTCGTCGAGAGCGTCATCGGCGAGGGGCTCGACCGCTGGTTCGAGGAACACCCGGCCGACGCCCGGCGCGTGATCGGCAAGATCGTCGAGGCGGCAGCCGCCCGCGAGGCCGCCCGCAAGGCGCGCGAGCTGACCCGGCGCAAGGGTGCGCTCGACATCTCGTCGTTGCCGGGCAAGCTCGCCGACTGTCAGGAGCGCGACCCGGCAAAGAGCGAACTGTTCATCGTCGAGGGCGATTCCGCCGGCGGCTCGGCCAAGCAGGGGCGCAACCGCGCCAACCAGGCGATCCTGCCGCTGCGCGGCAAGATCCTCAACGTCGAGCGGGCGCGTATCGACAAGATGCTGAGCTCGGCGGAGATCGGCA
>JACPJY010000192.1 GCA_016187325.1 Rhodospirillales bacterium
GCGGCCGCCCGGTCCTGACCGCGCCGGACGAGGCGGTCGGCAAGCTGCGGTCGCTGCTCGAATAGTGCAATACCCGCGTTTTTCGATTCGTCACCCCCGCGTCCTTCGACTCGCGCGCCTCATCCTGAGCCGGCCGCAGGCCGAGTCGAAGGAGAGGCGCGCGGCTCAGGACGAGGATAACGGGTGCCCCGATGGCCGACGACCCCTTCGCGGTGCTGCGCGAGCAGATGGTGCAGGTGATCGCCATCTACGCCCACTACTCCGGCGACAAGACCGGCAAGGAGGAGTTCGCGCCGCCGGTGATGCAGGCGATGCGCACGATTCCCCGCCACGAGTTCGTGCCGGTGGAGATGCGCGCCTACGCCTACGCCGACGGGCCGCTGCCGATCGGCTACGAGAAGACCATCTCGCAGCCGTACATGGTGGCGCTGATGACCGATTTGGCCGAGATCGGCGACGGCAGCACCGTCTTGGAAGTAGGCACCGGGCTCGGCTATCACGCGGCGATCATGGCGACGCTCGGGGCCAAGGTGTACAGCGTCGAGATCGTCGACGAGCCCGCCTCGCAGGCGAAGCACAACCTGGCGCGGCTCGGCTTCAAGGGCATCCAGCTCCGCACCGGCGACGGCTCCCACGGCTGGGCCGAGCACGGGCCGTTCGACCGCATCATGGTGTGCGCGGCGCCCGAGATGATCCCGCCGTCGCTGATCGCGCAGCTGAAGCCCGGCGGCAAGATGGTGGTGCCGGCCGGGGTTTAGCCCGCTCGAGACCGTCAACTGAGCGGGGAGGGGCCGCCGTGCCGCCGCCGTTACTTTTCGTCGTTGAAGGTGATGACCACCGCGTCGTCGTCGCGGGTGACGCTGTAGCCGGTCTTGCGCAGATCGACGTCGCTGACGGTGACTTCCGTGCCCTCGCCGCCGAACATGATCTTGACGTCGTCGCCGTTCTGGGTGACCGACAGGTTGTCCTCGGAGAATTCCGGCCCCTCGAACCTCAGGATCTCGCCGTCCTGGTAGTCCTTGATGATGTCGTGGCCGCCGCCCGACTCGAACACGAACACGTCGCTGCCCTCGCCACCTTCGAGCACGTCGTTGCCGGCGCCGCCGATCAGCACGTCGGCGCCTTCGCCGCCCTCGAGCACGTCGTTGCCGGCGCCGCCATAGAGAATGTCGGCGCCTTCGCCGCCCTCGAGCCGGTCGTTGCCGGCGCCGCCATGGAGAACGTCGTCGCCGCGCCCGCCCTTGATGTAATCGTCGCCGCCGCCGTCATCGCCGGCGAAAGCGACACTGATGGTGGCCGTCGTGCTGGCGGTGTCGATGGCGCCGCTGTCGACGTCCTCATCGGTGGCGATCGCCGTCACCTGCAGTTCGAAATCGTTTTGATAACCCTCCGGCACGGTCATCTGCAGGCCTTCGAGATCGCCGGGCCGCAGCGACCACGAGCCGTCGCCGTTGTCGGTGCCGGCCGACAACGTCACGCCGTCGGGCACGCCGGCGATGGTGACGCCGAGGGTCTCCGAGCCGTCGGTGTCGGCGAGCGCCGCCTGGACGTGGAGCGGCACCGTCGCCGCGCCGACGACGGCGATGTCGCCATAGAGGATGTCGGCGCCGCGGCCTCCCCGGGCGTGCCGGTGATCGCGGTCGTCGTCCTCGTCGCCGACGGTGACGTCCTCGACCTGCAGCGTCGGCATATCGGCGGCAGGCGCGACGGCGACCGTGAAACTGGCCGTGGCGACGCCGCCGTCGGTCGAGGTGGCGGTCACCTTGAGCGCGAAGTCCGCGGACGAATTGCTTGGCGGCGTCACGGTCAGCGAGCCGAGACTCGCGAGGTCGTCGCCGGCCAGCGTCCAACTGCCGTCGCCGTTGTCGGTGCCGGCCGACAGCGTCGCGCCCTCCGGCACGCCGCTGATGGTCACCGAAGCGACCGATTCCGTGCCCGCGACCGAAGCCGAGACCGAAAGCGGGATCGCCGAATCTTCCGTTCCCGACGCCGGGGACACGCTCAACGCCGGCACATCGGGCCCGAAGCTGGCCATGGCAGACCCGCCGTCGGTGGAAGTCGCCGTCACCGAAAGCGCCATGTTGCCGGACCAGTCGGCCGGTGGCGTCAAGGTAAGCGAATCGAGAGCATCGAGGTCGTGGCCGCTCAGCGTCCAGGTGCCGTCGCCGTTGTCGGTGCCGGCCGACAGCGTCGCCCCCTCGGGCACGCCGCTGATCTTCAGCGACGCGACCTCTTCGTTGCCCGGAACCGTGGCGGAAACGGCAAGCGGGATCGCCGAATCCTCGGCTCCCGACACGGCCGCGACCTTCAGCACCGGCAGATCGGCCACCGGCGCCACCGAGACGCCGAAGCCGGCCGTGGCGACGCCGCCGTCGGTGGATGCCGCGGTCACCACCAGCGCGATCTCGCCGGACCAGTCGGCGGGCGGAGTCAGGGAAAGAGAATCGAGGGCGTCGAGATCGGAGCCCATGATCGTCCAGGTGCCGTCGCCGTTGTCGTTGCCGACCGACAGCGTGGCGCCCGCGGGCACGCCGGCGATGGTCAGCGACGCAACCTCTTCGTTGCCCGTCACGGTGGCGGAAATGGCAAGCGGGATCGCCGAATCCTCGGCTCCCGACGCCGCGGCGACGCTCAGCATCGGCAGATCGGGCACCGGCGTCACCGAAACGCCGAAGCCGGCGGTGGCGACGCCGCCGTCGGTGGACGTCGCGGTCACCTTAAGCTCGATGGCGCCGGACCAATCGGCGGGCGGAGTCAGGGAAAGGCCGGCGAGCTGGTCGAGATCCGACCCGGCCAGCGTCCAGGTGCCGTCGCCGTTGTCGGCGCCGGCCGACAGCTTGGCGCCCTTGGGAATGCCGGAGACGATCAGGGACGCAAGTTCCTCCATTCCCGGCACGGAAGCCGAAATCGCGATCGGAATCGTCGAATCCTCGATTCCCGACGCCGCGCTCACGGTCAGCTCCGGCACGTCGGGCACCGCCGTCACCTCGACGGTGGCGGTCGCCATGGCGGTGCCGCCGAGACCGTCCGATACCGTGTAGGTGAAGGTATCGATGCCGGAAAAATCCGGGTCCGGGGTGTAGGCAAAGGTGCCGTCAGCATTGACCTTGACGGAGCCGTGCTTGGGGCCGCCGTCGCCGGCGAGCCCGAAGGTCAAGGTGTCGCCAATGGTATCGGTGGCCGTGAGCTTGCCGGCAAGTGGTTCATCCTCGCGAGTGGTCGTCTTGAGATCGAGCGCCACCGGCTCGTCGTTGGGGCCGATGCCGAGATTGACGGCGGGGACGACCACCTCGTCGGTCCTGGGCGCGATCGGCGCCGGCGCCGGTTCCGGCGCGACCACGGGCGCCTCGGGAGCGGGAACGCCGGCGCTTTCGTAGGTCTTCGCCGCGGTGTAGTCGCCCTCGACGACGCGGATGGTTTCCATCGGCGCCGCTGGCCGGGCCGGGCCGGCCTCGGTGGTGAAGGACTCGAGCCCTTCGGCGCGCCTGAGATCGGGGGCGCTGTAATCGTTTTCGCGGCCGGATGCCTTCGGCAGATGCGAAAGGGTGGAATGGAACATGCGCACCACGCCGGCATCGTCCACGGACGGAGCGAACGTCGGCAGACGATCGAAACCGCCAATGAACACCACTTGGTGGGCCTGGTTCATGACCTGCAGGCCGGCTTCGTTGCGGATGAACACCTCGCCGACGTAGCCGTCTTCCTCGCGCATCATCACGATGTTGAGGTTGCGGCCGTCGGGAATTTCCAGTCCGACCTGGGTGCCGCGGATGCCGATGCTGCCGACTGGCGTGTCGATGACCATGGCGTTGGGATCGGTCTTCGACACCATGCCGCTGACGATGGTGTAGACGCCCTTCAGCACCGACAGCGACATCGAGCCTTCCTGGGTGCCGGGGTCGTAGATCATCTCGTCCAGCACCATGCGGCCTTCCGAGCCCATGGACAGACTGGTCTCGTCGGCCAACAGGACGCCGATGGCGCCGTCGCGGCCGGTTTCAAGGACGTCGCCGGCATAGAGGCGGGAGCCGATGCCCAGCTCCTCGCGGGTGCCGTCGACGCGGATCACGAACGCCTTGCCGCTTATTGTATCGATGCGGCCGATGGCGTCGGCTGCCGACTCGGGCCCGATGGCGGCCAGCTTGCCGGCCGCTTCGGGGCCGGCCAGGTGGGCGGCCAAGTCGCCGGGAATCTGTGCGCCGTCGGCGCTAACCAGGGCCGGCGGCGTCTCGCCCTTGAAGAAGTCGCGGATGACGACCGGCGGGTGGCCGGGCGCCGCCACCACCAGATCGACGCCGGCGCGGCTGAACGAGGCGTCGGCCAGGGACACCCCCGCGGGCAACACCACGGGGGCGCCGGCCGCCGCGCTCATCAGCACGGCATTGGGGGCGCCTTCGCCGCTGGAAACATTGACCTTGGCCGTCATGTCATCCTCCTGGCGCCATGTCGGCGCCATTTCCGCACCGGCCGAATCCGTCTGCCGGCCCGGACCGGGAATTGGGTCCAAGCGAACTCACCATTATACCTTATTAGATAGGGACGATTTCAGGCCGCCGCTATGACGGCCGTCACAGGGGGCATTTCCCCGAATATCTGGGGAATTACGGGGGGTTGCGGCCAGCGAAAGCGGGGTTTTCCCTTGGCTTCGAGCCTCGGCGGCCCATAATGGCGGCCGACCGCTCGGGAGATGGCGATGGCCGAGAAAAAAGAAGCACCGGAAGCCGAGGACCTCGAGGAAGGCGAAGCGCCGCCCGCGGAACCATCCGGAAAAAAGAAGCTCATCATCGTCATCGGCGCCGCCGCGTTCGCACTGATTGCGACCGGCGCCGGACTTTTCTTCTCGGGCGTCCTCGATTCCATCCTCGGCATCGAGGAGGCGACGCTGGAACCGGGTGAGATGCCGGCGGGCAAGGTCTTCTATAAGCTCGAACCGATCACGCTCAACCTGAACGCCAAGGGCCAGACGGCGCGCTTCCTGCAGATCGGGCTGACCCTGGTGCTGGTTAGCGACAAGGACGTGCCGAAAATCGAGGCGATGCTGCCCCGGATCACCGATTACTCGGTTTCCTACCTGCGCGAACTGGCACCCGAGGAGCTGGAGGGGTCGGCTAACTTTCACCGGCTGCGCGAGAATTTATTGCTAAGGATTCGGGCGGCAGCGGCGCCGGTGCCGGTGGCCGACGTGCTGTTGATCAACGTATTCGTGCAGTAGCGGCCGTTCCACGGCCGCCGCCGGCTGTGGACGAAAAATCCGCGTTATCCTCGTTCTCCCCGTTTTTCACATGGGCCCCGGCGGCGCGTTCCGGGGTATCATGGGACGTCACCGCTCGACCGTTTGAAGTGACAAATCCTCCCAAATCCGACTTTCCCGCCGGCGACGGCGGGTTTTTTTGCCGGCGTCGAGACGATGGCCATGGGGCCATGGGGGGACTAGCCGGCGGCCTCCATCGAGCCCTTCTCCAGCGCCATCAGCTCGCCCGTGCGCTCGAGCGTCTCCAACGCCGCCCGGGCTTCCTGCTGGCGCGCCCACATGTCGGCGTAAACGCCGTGGCGGGCCAGCAGCGCCCCGTGCCGGCCGCGCTCGACGATGCGACCGCCCTGCAGCACCAGGATCTCGTCGGCGTCGATCACGGTCGACAGCCGATGGGCGATGGTCAGCGTCGTGCGCTCGGCCGAGACCTCGCGCAGGCTCTTCAGGATTTCCTGCTCGGTATGGCTGTCCAAGGCCGAGGTCGCCTCGTCGAAGACCAGGATGCGCGGCTGCTTCAAGATGGTGCGGGCGATGGCGACGCGCTGCTTCTCGCCTCCCGAGAGCTTGAGGCCGCGCTCGCCGACGGTCGAGGAGTATCCTTCCGGCAAGCTCATGACGAAGTCGTGGATGCGCGCCAGCCTGGCGGCGTGCTCGATCTCCGATGGCGTCGCGCCGGGCTTGCCGTAGGCGATGTTGTAAT
Source organism: Rhodospirillales bacterium (assembly GCA_016187325.1). Taxonomy (GTDB): domain Bacteria; phylum Pseudomonadota; class Alphaproteobacteria; order Rhodospirillales; family Casp-alpha2; genus JACPJY01. Next base: position 5,952 of record JACPJY010000192.1, read on the forward strand.
AAATGGTGTCGTTGAACAGCACCGTATCCTGCGGCACCATGCCGATGACGGTGCGCAAGGACGCCTGCGTGACGTCGCGGATGTCCTGGCCGTCGATCAGCACCCGCCCCTGGCTCACGTCGTAGAACCGGAACAGCAGCCGCGCAATTGTCGACTTGCCGGAGCCCGAAGGCCCAACGATAGCCACGGTCCTGCCGGGCGCGACGGCGAACGACACGTCGTCGAGCACCGGACGCCGCGCGTCGTAGGCGAAGGAGACGCCCTCGAACACCACCTCACCGCCGCCGATCCTGAGCGCCGGCGCCGCCGGCTTGTCCTCGACCTCGGCCTCTTTGTCCAGCAGCACGAACATGGTCTCCATGTCGGTCAGCGACTGCTTGATCTCGCGGTAGACGAAGCCGAGGAAGTTCAACGGCAGGAAAAGCTGGATCAGATAGGCGTTAACCAGCACGAAATCGCCGATGGTCATGGTGCCGCCAACGACACCGTACCCGGCCATGATCATGACGATGGTAACGCCGATGGCGATCACCGAGCCCTGGCCGACGTTGAGGAGCGACAGCGTCGTCTTGCTCTTGACGGCAGCCCGCTCATAGGCGCGGAGCGAGGCGTCGAAGCGCTTCGCCTCGTGATCCTCGTTGCCGAAGTATTTGACGGTCTCGAAGTTGAGCAGGCTGTCGATGGCGCGGGTGTTGGCCTCGCTGTCGGTCTCGTTCATCGCCCGGCGGAACTTGATCCGCCATTCGGTGACGACCAAAGTCCAGGTGATGTAGGTGCCCATGGTGATGAAGGTGACGAGGGCGAACCAGCCGCCGTAGAGCGCCCCCATGATGGCGCACACCAGCGCGATCTCGAACAGCGTCGGGATGACGTTGAACAGCATGAACGAGAGCAGGAACTCGATGCCCTTGGTGCCGCGCTCGACGGCGCGGGCGACGCCGCCGGTCTTGCGGTCGAGGTGGAAGCGCAGGCTGAGGGCGTGCAGGTGCTGAAACACCTTCAGCCCGGCCAGCCGGATCGCCCGCTGGGCGACGCGCGCGAACACCGCGTCGCGGAGCTCGCCGAAGGCCTCAGCCCGGCCAGCCGGATCGCCCGCTGGGCGACGCGCGCGAACACCGCGTCGCGGAGCTCGCCGAAGGCCTGCGCCAGGATGCGCACGATCCCGTAGCCGATCAGCAGGCCGACCGGCACCGCCACCACGGCGCCGGCTCCGGCGCCGAGCGCGTCGACGGCGTACTTGTAGAACACCGGCACCGTGACGTTGGTGACCTTGGCCAGCGCCAGCAGCACCATCGCGGCGACGACGCGGAGGCGGATTTCCGTTTCGCCGGTGGGCCACAAATAGGGCATCAGGGTGCGCAGCGTGCGGATGTCGTTGCGGGGGCCCGAGCGGGCGGTCGTCGAGGTTCTCGGTCTCATGGCGTAAATCCATCAAATGGACCCGGGGGCCGGAATGCCGCCCGGCGGGGTGGGGAGCCGAGTTTAGCGGCCGTCGCCGCCGTTGGCACGGGCCAAGGAATCCCGGAATTCCGCGGCTCGGCGACAAAAATGACAAAACCCGTAAGGTTTGTGCAAGGTTGACATTCTACACTCCGGTCCGGCTCCACGTCGGCTCGCCGCGGGAGTCTGATTTCGTTTGGCGGTTGGTCGGCGTACGAGTGGATATCGAGGGGATATATGGTGGCCACCGGCTACAACTTCGAGAAAGTCTCGGTCCTGGTCTGCGACGACAGCCGGCAGATCCGATCGCTGATTAAGACCTGCCTGATGACCTTCGGCGTCAAGAGGATCGCCGAGGCCACCAACGCCGACGAGGGCTTCGCCAAGCTGATCGAGCACAAGCCGGACCTGGTGATCACCGACTGGAACATGCCGCCGACCAGCGGCCTCGAGCTGGTCCGCCGCATCCGCCAGAGCGACGACAGCCCCGATCCCTACGTGCCGATCATCATGCTCACCGGCCACACCGAGCTGGGGCGCGTCAAGACCGCCCGCGACAACGGCGTGTCGTCATTCCTAGCCAAGCCGATGAGCGTGGACTCGCTCTACAAGCGCATCGTCAACCTGGTCGAGGACCACCGCCCGTTCATCCGCTCGGGCGATTTCTTCGGCCCCGACCGCCGCTTCAACGCTACCGTCCCGTTCGGCGGCGACGAGCGTCGCGGTGGCGCCGCCAACGCCCCGGCCGCGGCCACCGCCGCCGCCTGATTTCCGCCGCTTCGGTCGAACCTCACCCCGGCGGCGGCCAGGCCAGGAACACCACCGCCATCACCGTCTCGCAGGCGAGATAGACCAACGTCATCGGCGACGGCCAGCCGTCGACGACGATCGAATAGGCCCTGGCGACGACCAGCGCCGCCATCACCACGCCGAGGCCGATCACCGCCAGCCGCGCCCGCTCCACGTCCCAACACGCCCACAGGGCGACGGCGCCGAGAGCCGCCATCATGGCATTGAGGGCGCGCAGGTGGTTCTTGGCGTCGACCGTCTCGGCGATCAGCCACGTCGTGCCCTCGTCCTTGCGCACCACGTTCATCAGCCCCGGCACCAGCAGGCTGAGGCCTAGCAATCCCAGCAGGCCCCACAACACGATCTTGTGGGCGAGCGTCATGGCGACCGCCGCCGGCGCCGCGCAGTTTTTCCCGCCGCGAGAACCTTGTCGACGAAGGCCGTCGAAAGCCCGGTGTAGGCCTCCGGGTCCAACAGCGCCCGGATCTGCTTCTCCGTCAGCGCCTTCCTCACCGCCGGCGCCTTGCACAGCGCCTCGATCAGCGGCACGCCGTTGTCCAAGACTTCGGCGCACGCATGGTGGACCACGTCGTGGGCTTTCTGGCGGCCGATGGATTGCGCCAAGCGCATCATCACGGCTTCCGACAGCAACAGCCCGCGGGTGGCGTCGAGGTTGCGGCGCATGGCGGCCTTGTTGACGGTGAGCCCGGCGACGACGGCCGTGGTCTTGCGGATCGCCGCGTCGGTCATGCAGAAGAGCCTGGGCATGAATTCGCGCTCGGCCTGCAGGCCGATCTTGAACCGCTCGTGCTCGGCGACCAGGCCCGAGAACGCCTGGGCGAGGCAGCCGGCGACGGCGCGGCTGAGGGCGACGATGGTCTCCGACGTCGCCGGATTGCGCTTGTGCGGCATGGTCGAGGAGCCGACGTTGCCCTCCAGATTCGGCTCCTCGAGCTCGCCGATCTCGGTGCGCTGCAGAACGCACACTTCGTTGGCGATCTTGCCGCAGGTGCCGGCGGCCAGCGCCAATACGCTTGCCGCCTCGGCGTAGCCGTCGCGGGCGGTGTGCCAGCAGATGTCGGGCAGGCCGAGGCCGAGCGCCCGCATCATCCGCGCCTGCACGGCCATGCCGTCCTTGCCGAGCGAGGCGAGGGTGCCGACGGCGCCGGCGAACTGCCCGACCAGCACTCGCGGCCGGCACTCGGCCAGGCGCTGGCGATGACGGCGGACTTCCGCCAGCCACACGGCGAGCTTGTAGCCGAAGGTGATGGGCAGCGCTTGCTGGCCGTGGGTGCGGCCGGCCATCGGTGTCGAGCGGTGCCGGCGGGCGAGGCGAGCCAGCGCCCGTTCGAGCGCCTTCAGCCCGCCGTCGATCTCGGCGAAGGCGTCCTTCAACTGCAGCACGGTGCCGGTGTCCATGATGTCCTGGGTGGTGGCGCCCCAGTGCACGAACTCGCCAGCGCCGCCGCGGCACTTCGCCGCCATGGCGCGCACCAGCGGCATGATCGGGTGCTTGGTGCGGTCCATCTCGCGCTTCAGCGCCGCGAGGTCGTAAAGTTTAGCCTCGGCGACGCGGGCGATCTCGCGCGCCGCCGCCTTCGGAACGATTCCCGCCGCCACCTCGGCCTTGGCCAGCGCGGCTTCCGCGTCGAGCCAGGTCTGCAGGGTGTTGTCGTCGGAGAACACCTGTCGCATCCTCGGCGTCGAGAACTGGTCGCCGAACAACGCGCTGTCGATGACGGTGGCGGGCATAACGGCGATCCTCCGTTACTTTTCCGTGCGGCCGTCGGCGGCGAGATGGCGCTCGACGTTGGTTGCATTGACGCCCGCCGCCTCGACATAGGCGTAGAAGCTCAAATGCGGCAGCGGTAGCGGGAATGGCGAGCGCCGCATCGTGACGCGCTCGAAGAAATGGCGCACCACGGCGAGGATTTCGTCCATGGTGTTGAGGTGCTCATGCCGCATCAGCACGCCGTAGTCAAGGCCGTGCTCGAGGTAGAACGCGAGCCCGGTGCCGGCGCGCCAACCCAGCCACCACGCGGCCTCGCCTTCGCACGGGATGCCGGCCTGGAACAGGCCGCCGTCGGCGAGGTGCCGGCACGCCAGCGCCAACTCGCGCGGCAGGTCGGCCATGTGCTCGAGTACGGCGACGGAAATCACCCGGTCGTAGGTCTTGCCGTCCTCGATGTCGGCGAGACGCTGGTAGATGCGGCCGACAGCGCGCTTTTCCGGCGCGTCGCGCAAGAGCGCCTCGAACGGCTCGACCACGTCGTAGACGGCGAAGCCGCGCTCGTGCCTGAGGTGGTTGAGATTGCCGGCGCCGAGCTCGAGGATACGCGCATTCGCGAACGAGCCCGCCGCTGCCGCCACCCGCCGGTGCATCCAGCCTTCCAGCCGCTGCGCCAGCGCGCTCGCCGGGTCGGTGCCGGCGCGGTTGGCGACGTAGGCGCGCTCGTAGATTTCCCGGAATCTGGCGTCGAGGGCGGGTCTCTCCTTCGGGAACCTGCCGATGATCGGATCGATGGCGCTCATCGTCGGCACGCTACTCCCATTCTATGGTCCCCGGCGGCTTCGAGGTGACGTCGTAGACGACTCGGTTGACGCCCTTGACCTCGTTGACGATGCGGCTGGCCGCGCGGCCGAGGAAGTCCATCTCGAACGGGTAGAAGTCGGCGGTCATGCCGTCGGTGGAGGTGACGGCGCGCAAGGCGAGCACGAAGTCGTAGGTGCGGGCATCGCCCATGACGCCGACCGTCAGCACCGGCAGCAGCACCGCGAACGCCTGCCAGATGTCGTCGTAAAGCCCGGCCTTGCGGATTTCATCCAGGTAGATGGCGTCGGCCCGGCGCAGGATCGCGAGCTTCTGCGCCGTCACCTCGCCGGGCACCCGGATGGCGAGGCCGGGGCCGGGGAACGGGTGGCGGCCGACCAGCGCATCGGGCAGGCCGAGCTCGCGCCCGAGCGCCCGCACCTCGTCCTTGAAGAGTTCCCTGAGCGGCTCCACCAGCTTCAATTTCATCCGTTCCGGAAGCCCGCCGACGTTGTGGTGCGATTTGATGGTCACCGACGGCCCGCCGGCGAACGACACGCTCTCGATGACGTCGGGATAGAGCGTGCCTTGGGCCAGGAACTCGGCGTCGCCGACCTTGCGCGCCTCCTCCTCGAACACGTCGATGAAGGTGGCGCCGATCATTTTCCGCTTCTCCTCCGGGTCCTCGACTCCGGCGAGTTTGCGGAGGAACAACTCCGAGGCGTCGCGGGATATCAGCGGGATGTTGTAATGGCCGCGGAACACGTCGGCGACTTGTTTGGCCTCGCCCTGGCGCAACAGCCCGGTATCGACGAACACGCAGGTAAGCTGATCGTCGATGGCCTCGTGCAGCAGCGCCGCCACGACCGACGAATCGACGCCGCCGGAGAGGCCGCAGATCACGCGGCCTTTGCCGACTTGCTTCCTGATCCGCCTGATCGCGTCCTCTTTGAACGCCTTCATCGACCAGGTGCCGTCGCAGCCGGCCACCCGGCGGGTGAAGTTCTCGAGTAGCTTGGCGCCGTCGGGGGTGTGGTGGACCTCCGGGTGGAACATGACGCCGTAGAAGCGGCGCTTGTCGTCGGCCAATACCGCGAACGGCGCGCCCTTCGATGTGGCGACCGGCTTGAAGCCCGGCGCCGGCTCGATCACCCGGTCGCCGTGGCTCATCCACACGCTCGGCCGGGCGCCCTTCTTCCACAGGCCGGCGAACAGTTTGCTCGCCCCGGTGACGCGCAAGCTGGCGCGGCCGAACTCGCGGGTGGCGCCCGCCTCGACGTGGCCGCCGAGCTGCGCCTGCATCGCCATCTGGCCGTAGCAGATGCCGAGCACCGGCACGCCGAGCGTCCACAGCGCGTCCGGCGCCCGCGGGGTGCCGGCCTGGTGCACCGACGCCGGGCCGCCCGACAGGATCACCGCCTTCGGCTGGAAGGATTTGAGGAACGCGTCGTCGACGCGGTCGTAGGGGTGGATCTCGGAGTAGACCCCGGATTCGCGCACCCGGCGGGCGATCAGCTGCGTCACCTGCGAGCCGAAATCGACGATCAGCACGCGTTCGGAGTGGGGGTCGGCGCGGGGGGGGGCGGTACGGCGATCGGTCCGGGATTTAGCCATGGTGGCCGCCTGTTCTATCCGAGGGCCGGGGAAAAGGGAACAACGTTGGGGCGGCGACGGCATCGCACCCGCCGGGACGGGCCAAGCCGTTGGCCGGCCTCGCGGATTCCCTGTCGCGGCGGGGCGGCGCGAGGAAATGTCCGCCAATGTACGCAAGTGTACGCATTTGCCCGCATTTTTTCCCACTTTACCATGCAGCGAATTGGTCATAAGTAATTTAATAAAATAAACTATTAGTCTAACTGCCGGCCCCGCTGGCTGGCGCCAGGAAATAACATAAAAACCTAGATTATCGGAATATAATCCAATCCGCGGTGGGAGTCAAGGCCGAATATTGAACATCAGCGAAGACGGAACACAGCGATGCGGTCGTATAACAAAATTAGCGCTATTCTTGTTATCGGCGCTATAATGTCGCTTCACGGCCCGGCACCGCAGGAGAACCCATGAACATCTCGCTCAGCCAGCATTTCCGTAAGTTCGTCAAGGACACGCTCAAGGGCGGGCGCTTTAAGTCGGCGAGCGAGTTGGTGCGCGAGGGGCTGCGTTTGCTCGAGGAGCGCGAGACGCGGCTGGCGGTGTTGCGCCGCGAGATCGCCGTGGGACGCGACAGCGGCGACCCCATCGCCTACGACCCCGACGCCATCAAGCGCCGCGGCCGGGCGGCCTTGCAAAAGAGCGGGGAAACGCGGAGACGTAGGGCTTGAAGCGCCTGCAGGTCAGGCCGCGCGCGGCCGCTGACCTCGACGGCATCTGGTTGCACACCGCCCGCGAAGACATCGCCGCCGCCGACCTGCTGATCGACCATTTCACGGAGATTTTCCGACTGCTCGTTCGGAACCCGCACATGGGCGCGGCGACGCCGGAGCTTGCCGACGGGCTTCGCCGCTTCCCGGTGCGAGACTACGTCGTCTTCTATACCGTTGGAACGCGGGCAGTCGTCGTCGAGCGCGTATTGCACGGCGCCCGCGACATCGAAACCCTGTTCGGCTGACCCGCGCGCCGCCAGACTTACGACTGCGGCAGCGGCTCGTCCTCGGGGGCGCCGTGGATGTTGGTGGCCTCGGCGAAGTCGGACTTGGGACTTCGCTGCGGCTTGCCGGCGGCCTGGCGCCGGATCGCCCGGCGCCGATTGTCCTTGCGGCGTTCGCTCTTGCGGAAGGCACGCCGCGACGCGGCCCTGCGCCGGTCGCCCTTGCGCCGCTGCGCGGCGGCGCGGTTCACCTTCTTCTCCGCCTTCCTCGCCTTGCGCTTCGGCTTCTTCCTCACCGCCTTGCGCTTGGCCTTTGCGGCGAGGGCGCGGGCATTTTTGTTTCCCTGTCCGGGCTCCGCCCGTCCGCGCCTCTTGTTGGTGGGTGTCTTGGTCTCGGTGGCTACCATAGCTTGCTCCGCATAGCTCTCCTTATAAAGCTCGCCGCCTTCCTCGATGAACTTCTCCGACATCTCGGCCATGCCGCTTTCGGCGTAGTCCCTGACGGCATTGGTGATCTCCATGGCGCAGAACTTGGGCCCGCACATGGAGCAGAAGTGCGCCGTCTTGTGGGCGTCCTTCGGTAGCGTCTGGTCGTGGAAGTCCTTGGCGGTCGCCGGGTCGAGGCCGAGGTTGAACTGGTCCTGCCAGCGGAACTGAAAGCGCGCCCGGCTGAGCGCGTCGTCGCGCCGCGCGGCGCCCGGGTGGCCCTTGGCGAGGTCGGCGGCGTGGGCGGCGATCTTGTAGGTGACGACGCCGGTCTTGACGTCGTCGCGGTTGGGCAGGCCCAGGTGCTCCTTCGGGGTGACATAACAAAGCATCGCCGTGCCATACCAGCCGATCATGGCGGCGCCGATGCCCGACGTGATGTGGTCGTAGCCGGGCGCGATGTCGGTGACCAGCGGGCCGAGGGTGTAGAACGGCGCCTCGCCGCACCAGGCGAGCTGTTTCTCCATGTTGGCCTTGATCTTGTGCATCGGCACGTGGCCGGGGCCCTCGTTCATCACCTGCACGTCCTTCGCCCAGGCGACGCGGGTGAGCTCGCCTTGCGTTTCGAGCTCCTTGAACTGCGCTTCGTCGTTGGCGTCGGCCGTCGAGCCGGGACGGAGCCCGTCGCCGAGCGAGAACGACACGTCGTAGGCGCGCATGATGTCGCAGAGTTCCTCGAAGTTGTCGTAGAGGAAGCTCTCCTTGTGATGGGCCAGGCACCACTGCGCCATGATCGAGCCACCGCGGCTGACGATGCCGGTGACGCGGTTGGCGGTGAGGTGGATGTAGCGGAGCCGCACGCCGGCGTGGACGGTGAAGTAGTCGACGCCCTGCTCGCACTGCTCGACGATGGTGTCGCGGTAGATCGGCCACGTCAGCTCCTCGACGCGCGACACCTTTTCCAGGGCTTGGTAGATCGGCACCGTGCCGATGGGGACCGGCGAGTTGCGGATGATCCATTCGCGGATGTTGTGGATGTTGCGGCCGGTCGACAGGTCCATGACGTTGTCGGCGCCCCAGCGGGTCGCCCACACCATCTTGTCGACCTCCTCGGCCACCGACGACGTCACCGCCGAGTTGCCGATGTTGGCGTTGATCTTGACCAGGAAGTTGCGGCCGATGATCTGCGGCTCCAGCTCCGGGTGGTTGATGTTGGCGGGGATGATGGCGCGGCCGCGGGCGACCTCGTCGCGCACGAACTCGGCCGTCACGTACTCGGGGATGGCGGCGCCGAAGCTTTGGCCTTGCGCGATGACGCGCTTGGCGGCTTCCGGGTCGCGCCGGCGGTTCTCGTTCTCGCGGATGGCGATGAACTCCATCTCCGGCGTGATCGCGCCTTGCCGCGCGTAGTGGATGTGCGTCACGGCGCGGCCTTTTTTGGCGCGCAGCGGCTTCACGCGGGTCGGGAACACCGGGGCGAGCTTCTCGCCCGCTG
>JACPJY010000193.1 GCA_016187325.1 Rhodospirillales bacterium
CCGGCGCCGACGCGGTGCATCCGGGCTACGGATTTCTTTCGGAGAACGCGGCGTTCGCCAAGGCCCTGAACAAGGCCGGCGTCGCCTTCGTCGGCCCGCCGGCGGCGGCGATCGCCGCCATGGGCGACAAGATCGAATCGAAGAAGATCGCCGCCAAGGCCGGCGTCAACGTCATCCCCGGCCACCCCGAGGCGATCAAGGACGCCGCCGAGGCGGTGCGCGTCGCCAAAAAGATCGGCTATCCGGTGATGCTGAAGGCGTCGGCCGGCGGCGGCGGCAAGGGCATGCGCATCGCCCGCGACGACGGCGAATGCCGCGACGGCCTGAAGCGCGCCGCCAGCGAGGCGCAATCGGCGTTCGGCGACGCACGGGTGCTGATCGAGAAATACGTCGAGAACCCGCGACACATCGAGATTCAGGTGCTCGCCGACGCCTTCGGCAACGCCGTTTACCTCGGCGAGCGCGAATGCTCGATCCAGCGCCGCCATCAGAAGGTGATCGAGGAGGCGCCGTCGCCGTTGCTCGACGATGCGACGCGGCGCGCCATGGGCGAGCAGGCGGTGAAACTCGCCAAGGCGGTCAAATACGCCTCCGCCGGCACCGTCGAATTCGTGGTCGACGGCGAGCGCAACTTCTATTTCCTGGAGATGAACACGCGGCTGCAGGTGGAGCACCCGGTGACCGAGATGATCACCGGCCTCGACCTGGTCGAGCAGATGATCCGCATCGCCGCCGGCGAGAAGCTGCCATTCGCCCAGGACGACGTGAAGCTCTCGGGATGGGCGGTCGAGGCCCGCATCTACGCCGAGGACCCGCTGCGCAACTTCCTGCCGTCGTCGGGGCGGCTGACGCGCTATCGCGCGCCGGCGGAGGACGAGGGACTGCGCGTCGAGACCGGCGTCTATGAAGGCGGCGACATCCCGATCCATTACGACCCGATGATCGCCAAGGTGGTCGCCCACGGTGCCGACCGCGGCGCGGCGATCGCGCGTTTGTCGCGGGCGCTCGATCAGTTCCACATCCAGGGCGTCCAGCACAACATCGGCTTCGTGGCGGCGGTGATGGCGCATCCGCGCTTCGCCGCCGGCAACCTCACCACCAACTTCATCGCCGAGGAATACCCGGACGGCTTCCACGCCAAGGACCTGCCGCTGGACGACCCGAGGCTGCTGGCCGCCGTCGCCGCCGCCGTGCACCGCGCCTACCAGGAGCGCGCGGCGATGATCTCGGGCCAGATCCCGGGCCGCGAGCGGGTGGTCGCCGACGACTGGGTGGTGACGCTGGCGGGCAAATCGTATCCGGTCAGCATCCACCCCATCGACGGCGGCTACGATTTGACCCTCGACGGCGAGGCGATGCTGATCCAGACCGCATGGAAGCTGGGCGAGCCGCTGTTCGAAGGCCGCCGCGACGGTCGCGACTTCTGCGTCCAGGTGGAGCGCGTCGGCGTCGCCTACCGGCTCAGCCACCGCGGCGCCGAGACCGACGCCCTGGTGCTGAGCCGGCGCGCCGCCGAGCTCAACGCCGTGATGCCGGAGAAGGCGCCGCCCGACACCTCGAAATATCTGCTGTCGCCGATGCCGGGGCTGCTGGTGTCGCTGGCGGTGACGGTGGGCCAGGAGGTCAAGACCGGCGAGGAGCTGGCGGTGGTCGAGGCGATGAAGATGGAAAACGTGCTGCGCGCTGAGCGCGACGGCGTCGTCGCCGCGGTCAAGGCCAAGGCCGGCGACAGCCTTGCCGTCGACCAGGTGATCCTGGAATTCGAGTGAGAGTTCGAGTAGAGGCGGAGGCTTTGAGCGGGGTTCCTCGAACACACCTTTCGTCATTCCCGCGCAAGCGGGAATCCAGTTTTTCAAGCGCCTGGACCCCCGCTTTCGCGGGGGTGACGGAAACGCTTAAACTGATCACCGGTCGTCTGTGAAGGTAACCCGCGAATGACCGATAAAGCCGTTCGCGTCGTCATCGAAGGCCGGGTGCAGGGGTTGTGGTTCCGCGGCTGGACCGTTGATGAGGCGTCGCGGCGGGGCTTGCGCGGCTGGGTGCGCAACCGTCGCGATGGCTCGGTGGAGGCGCTGTTCGCCGGCGCCGCCGCTCAAGTCGACGACATGGTGAAGGCGTGCCGGCGCGGGCCGCCGGCGGCGCGAGTCGAGAACGTCGCCGAACACCCGGCGGAAGACCCGGGCGGCCAGGGGTTCATGCATTTGCCGACGGTATAAGGCTATACCCGCACCACGCCGACCCCGAACACGTCGGCGAACGTCGCCATCAGGGCCGAGTCGAGCTCCGGCATGGTGGCGGTGATGCCGAGGTCCCACAACGACGTGACGCCCGCGCCCTCGATGCCGCACGGCACGATGCCGGTGAAGTGGTCGAGGTCGGGCTCCAGGTTGATGGCGACGCCGTGGTAGGTAACCCAGCGCCGCACGCGCACGCCGATGGCGGCGATCTTGTCGTCGCGTGATGCCGGATTATGGGGGGCGCCGCGGCGCACCCAGATGCCGACCCGGTCGTCGTGGCGTTCGCCGATGACGTTGAAGCGGGCGAGCGCCCGGATCACCCATTGCTCGAGATCGCGGACGAAGCCGCGCACGTCGTTATTGCGCTTGCGCAGGTCGAGCATTACGTAGGCGACCCGCTGGCCGGGGCCGTGGTAGGTGTAGCGGCCGCCGCGACCGGTGCGGAACACCGGAAACCGCCCGGGGTCGAGCAGCTCGGCGTCGTCGGCGCTGGTGCCGGCGGTGTAGAGCGGCGGGTGCTCCAACAGCCACACCATCTCCGGCGCCGCGCCGCGGAAGATCTCGTCGACGCGGCCTTCCATGAACCGGACGGCGTCCGGATAGGCCACCGGCCGGTCGCTGATCCGCCAGTCGACCGCCGCGCCGGAGCCGCCCGGGGCGGCCGCCCGGGCCCGCTTGGCGGCCTTGTCAGTCGCGGCGTTCATCGGCTTTTCGGCCCTCCACCCGACCTCCACCCGAGGCGCTTGCCTGCCCGGCCGGCATTTGCTATCCCCCACCTATGTAACGGCACCCGACGAGGGCGCCGCAAGGAATTTCGCGGTCGTGGCGGAACTGGTAGACGCGCAGCGTTGAGGTCGCTGTGGGGGTGACCCCGTGGAAGTTCGAGTCTTCTCGACCGCACCAATTCCAGAGGCCCGCCGTTGCCGCGACGGGCCTTTCATTCTTCCGCCGGCTGCCGGCGCCGGCTTTGCTTAGGAAACCCGAAGCCGTGGCCGAACCGAAGCAACCCACCGACGCGCTCACGGATCCGGCCCCGCCGCCGGAAGGCGGGATCGCCGATCCCGGCCTCGGCGTCGACCAGGCGATGGTCGAGGCGCTGGACGCCAACGACCGGCGCCGGGCGCGCGAGCTGTTCCAGGCGCTCCACTACGCCGACGCCGCCGACCTGCTGGAGCGCCTGAGCCCGGAAGACCGCGCCCGCCTGGTCAACGTGGTGCGCGACGAGATGCCGCCGGAGGTGCTGTCGGAGCTCGACGAGACCGTCCGCGATCACGTCATCGAGCACATGGGTGTCGAGGACCTGGCGGCGGCGCTGGTCGAGCTCGACAGCGACGACGCCCTCGACGTGGTCGAGGAGCTGCCGGCCGCCGAGCAGCAGCAGGTGCTGGAGGCGATCCCGGCCGGCGAGCGGACGCTGATCGAGGAAGGCCTGACCTACCCGGAGGAAAGCGCCGGCCGGCTGATGCAGCGCGAGGTGGTGACGGTGCCGGCCCACTGGACGGTCGGCGAGACCATCGACTACATGCGGATGAGCGCGGATTCCGAGAAGACCACGCTCCCCGAGCAGTTCTACGACCTGTTCGTGGTCGACCCGGCGCACCGGCCGGTCGGCACCATCCCGCTGAGTCAGTTGTTGCGCACCCGCCGCCCGGTCGGCGTTACCGAGATCATGGAACCGGAGATGAAGCTGATCCCGGTGACCACCGACCAGGAAGAGGTGGCGTTCGTGTTCCGGCAGCGCGACCTGACCTCGGCGCCGGTGGTCGACGACGCCGGCAGGCTGGTCGGCGCCATCACCATCGACGACGTGGTCGACGTCATCCACGAGGAGAGCGAGGAAGACATCATGCTGATGGGCGGCGTCAAGGCGGACGACCTCTACCGCGCCACCATCGACACCACCCGTTCGCGCTCTACCTGGTTGCTGGTCAACCTGGCGACCGCTTTCCTGGCCGCCACCGTCATCGGACTGTTCGACGCCACCATCGAGCAAATGGTCGCGCTGGCGATCCTGATGCCGATCGTCGCCTCGATGGGCGGCAATGCCGGCACCCAGGCCCTGACCGTGACGGTGCGGGCGCTCGCCACCAAGGAGCTGACCCCGACCAACGCGCTGCGCGTCATCGGCAAGGAGGTCCTGGTCGGCGTCCTCAACGGTACGCTGTTCGCGGTGCTGGTCGGCTGCGTCGCCTGGCTGTGGTTCGGCAACCCGATGCTGGGCGTCGTTATCGGCGCGGCGATGATCGTCAACATGGCGGTCGCCGGCCTGGCGGGGACGACCATCCCGCTGACGCTGGCGCGCGTGGGAGTCGACCCGGCGGTGGCGTCGGGGGTGTTCCTGACCACGGTCACCGATGTGGTCGGGTTCTTCGTCTTCCTCGGCCTGGCGGCGCTGGTGCTGATGTAGGAGCGGGCCGGCCGGCGCTTTACCTTTACGTTAAGGGAAGCTACCCTGGCGGCATGTCGGAAACCTACGGCATCGCCGAGCTGGCGCGGGAATTCGACGTCACCACCCGCACCATCCGCTTCTACGAGGACAAGGGCCTCCTGAAGCCGCTGCGCAAGGGGCAGCGGCGCGTCTACACGCCCCGCGACCGGGTGCGGCTGAGGCTGATCATGCGCGGCAAGCGGCTCGGCTTTTCGCTCGACGAGATTCGTGAAATGATCGACCTCTACGACGTCGATCCGTCCGAGGTGACGCAGCTTCGTCACTTCCTCGACAAGATCCACGAGCGCAAGGCGGCGCTGACGGGCCAGCAGCGCGACATCGCCGAGACGCTGGCCGAGATGGCGCGCATCGAGGCGCAGTGCGCAGTGTTGCTGGCGGACAAGGAAAAGAAGCGCAAGGCCAACTGAAATGCCGCCGGCGGCGGCCGCGGCGGCCAGGGGGACGATACGTGAAAGGCCCACGGGAGATCACGGGAGATGACGGGAAGGTGACCATGCCCGGAATGCAAAAAGCGGCCCTGAGAGTCGGCATCGGCGGCCTGGGCGCGGTCGGGCTGCCGGTCGCCCGCTGGCTCGACAATGGCGTCGAGGGACTGACGCTCAGCGCCGTCTCCGCCGGCGACAAGGTCCGCGCCAAAGGGCGGGTTGCCGACTTCAAGGGCAAGGTGCCGGTGGTGACGCTGGGCGAGTTGGCGGGCCTCGCCGACGTGATCGTCGAATGCACCCGCCCCGAATTGTTCGCCGAGGTCGCCGAGCCGGCGATCCGCGCCGGGCGCGTGTTCATGCCGTTGAGCGTGACGTCGCTGCTGGCGCACATGGACCTGATCGCGCTGGCCCACGAGACCGGCGCCCGCATCATCGTGCCGACCGGGGCGCTGCTCGGCCTCGATGCCTTGCGCGCCGCGGCCGCCGGCACCGTGCACTCGGTGACCATGGTCACCCGCAAGCCGCCGAAGGGGCTCGCCAAGGCCAAGTTCGTGGTCGAGCAGGGGATAGACCTCAGCGGTCTCTCGGCGCCACTGAAGCTGTACGAAGGCACCGTCGCCGATGCCGCCGGCAAGTTCCCGGCCAACGTCAATGTCGCGG
Source organism: Rhodospirillales bacterium (assembly GCA_016187325.1). Taxonomy (GTDB): domain Bacteria; phylum Pseudomonadota; class Alphaproteobacteria; order Rhodospirillales; family Casp-alpha2; genus JACPJY01. The sequence goes on from JACPJY010000193.1 coordinate 5,772, forward strand.
TCGCTTTGGGCTTGGCCGGCATCGGCCCGGAAAAGACGCAATACGAGATCTGGGCCGACCCTGGCGTCACCCGCAACACGCATACGATAAAGGTCGACGCCGACACCGCCAGCTTCGAGATGACCATCGCCGTGGTGCCGACCGAAGAAAACCCGGCCACCGGCAAGCTGGTGCCGTTGAGCGTCATCGAGACCCTGCGCAGCCTGGTGTCGACGTTCAAGGTGGGGACCTGACGGTCGCCACGATGGCCGATTTCGAGGCCAAGGACCCGAATTTCGCCGGGCGGGTCGCCCGCAGCTTCGCCAACCAGGGCATCATGCGCCACATCGGCGCGCGGCTGCGGTTGGTCGAGCCAGGCTATTGCGAGATCGAGCTCAGGTATTCCGACGACGTCTGCCAGCAGCACGGCTTCTTCCACGGCGGCGCCATCGGCACCATTGCCGATTCCGCCGGCGGCTACGCCGCCTTCAGCCTGATGGGCGCCAACGACGGGGTGCTGACGGTCGAATACAAGCTGAACCTGATGGCGCCGGCGGACGGAGAGTTGCTGATCGCCCGCGGCCAGGTGGTCAGGTCCGGCCGCACACTCACCGTGACCCGCGCCGAGGTGGCGGTGGTCAAGGACGGCAAGGAAAAACCGTGTGCCGCCATGCAGCAGACGATGATGCGCATCGTCGGCCGCGCCGACGTCATCGGCTGAGACGGCGCCGCCGATGCCGAGCGGACTTTCCTTCGTTCAGTCGCTGCTGGAACTGGCGGGCGTGCTGACGGCGCTCGGCGCCTTCGCCCTGTTGGTGGCCGAAACCGTGCCGCCGTCGCGGTCCGGCGGCGGCCGGCGGCGACTGGCCGCGGCGTGGCGGGATATTGCCGGTGCACCCTGGCCACGGGTTTCGGCCTGCCTGACCGGATGGCTGACTTCGCGGTTCGACGGCGTGGTCCGTTCCGGTTTCGATAATGCCGACCGGCACGTCGCGTTCAGCGTCGTGATCCTGTCGATCATGCTGGTATCCGTGCCGGCGGCGGCGGCGGTAAACGCCCTGATCGGCGGCTCGCCGTTCCTGTTCTGGTATTACCTGTCGCTGCTGGCGGGCGTGGTGTTCCTGTTTTTCGCGGGCGAGAGCGGGCGGTTGAAGGTCGTCAACGGCGTACTGGCGATATTCCTAGGGACGTCGTTCTTCGTGGTGATCCCGATCTACCTGGTCCACTCATTCACCGAAGTGACGATCAACAACGTGCTCGTCCACGGTGTGCTGAAGAGCATTCCGGTCGCCGTGTTTTGGTACATTGCCGCCTACGGTACCGGGCTGGCGTTCGACATCGCGGTGCGGTTCGCCGACGGCGAACCCGCCGGCTCTGCCGCCGCGCGGTTCGTCCATGGATTCCTGGCGTCGTTGCCGGTCGGTTACGTGCTGACCTTCGCGGCCCTGCTGGCGGGGCATTTCGCGGTGTTCGACCAAGACCCGGCGCGGTCATGGCAACTGGTGCTCGCCGGCGCCGGGATCACGGCGCTGTCGCTGCCGCTGACGACTCGCATCATGGCATGGGGAGCGCGACGCGGCGGCGCGGCCCTGGTCGCCGCTTACGGGATCGCCCTGGCGGCGGCCTCGGGGCTGTCGGTGGTGCTGGCCTACGGCGCCTATGCGGGCGGCGAGAACGCGCTGACGTGGACGGCTGCGGTCAATGTGCTGATCGGCCGCTCGGCCGACGGCGCCGTCGTCCACCTCGGGTCCGCTTTCTGGGTCTCGCATCTGCCATTCGTGCCGCTGCTGGCGTTTGTTTTCGCCGTCGTGGCCGGGTTCGTCGCCAAGGCGGTGGTCGCCGGCTTCCGGGCGGTGGCCGGCGAGGGTGCCGCCGGCGCCAAGCCGTTTCTGACTTCGGCGGTGTCTAGCGGCGGCATGGCGGTGCTGTTGTGGGCCGCAGCGGCGGCCTTGTGACGCGGCCTAAGTTGACGTTTACGTAAACGTTAAGTAATATTCCGGCAATGCGGCCGGTTGCCCCGGAAACCACAGGGGGGAGGGAAAAAGCCGATGGCGGCCAACGATTTCCCGGCGCTGGATTTCCATCTCGGCGAGACCGCCGACATGCTGCGCCATAGCGTCCGCAGCTTCGCCGCCGAGGAGATCGCGCCGCGCGCCGCCACCATCGACCGAGCCAACGAGTTTCCAGCCGACCTATGGCGCAAGCTCGGCAAGCTCGGCGTCCTCGGCATCACCGCGCCGCACGAATACGGCGGCGCCGGCATGGGCTATCTCGAGCACGTGGTGGCGATGGAGGAGATCAGCCGCGCCTCGGCGTCGGTGGGCTTGAGCTACGGCGCGCACTCGAACCTGGCGGTTAACCAGATTCGCCTCAACGGCACCGCGGCGCAAAGGAAGAAGTATCTGCCGAAATTGATCTCCGGCGAGCACGTCGGCGCGCTCGCCATGAGCGAGCCGGGCGCCGGCTCCGACGTGGTCGGCATGCAGTTGCGCGCCGACAAAAAGCGCGACCGTTACGTCCTCAACGGCGCCAAGATGTGGATCACCAACGGCCCCGACGCCGAGACGCTGATCGTCTACGCCAAGACCGACCCCAAGGCCGGGCCGAAAGGTATCACCGCCTTCATCGTCGAGCGCGGCTTCAAGGGCTTCTCGACGGCGCGGAAGCTGGACAAGCTCGGCATGCGCGGCTCCAACACCTGCGAGCTGGTGTTCGAGGACTGCGAGGTGCCGGCGGAGAACGTGCTCGGCAAGGAAGGCAA
>JACPJY010000027.1 GCA_016187325.1 Rhodospirillales bacterium
AGTTCACGGTCGAGGAGAACGTGATGATCCCGATGCGCCGCCTCGGCGGCCGATCGGTCGAACAAATGCGGGCCCGCGCGACGGCGATCCTGGACGAGCTCGACCTCGCCGACCAGGCGGCGAAGCGGCCACACCAGCTGTCGGGCGGGCAGATGCAGCGGGTGGCGGTCGCCAGGGCGCTGGCCAACGACCCGCCGATCCTGCTCGCCGACGAGCCGACCGGCAACCTCGACACCAAGAACGCCGAGCGGGTCGCGGACGTGTTCGAGCGCCTGGTGCGCGACCATGAGCGCACGGTGGTGATGGTCACCCACAACCCGGAGCTGGCGGCGCGCACCGACCGCCGCGTCCGCATCGTCGACGGGCGGATCGTCGAGGATACGGGGGGACGGATGTAGGGGTGCAATCACAAGGTGCAGCGTCGGTCGGACGGGGCGCGTCCCCGGCGACTGTTGATCGCGAGGCGGGGCGTGCCGTTCGCCACGTCTGCCGGATGCTCGCCGAATTCAAGGGAAACGGAGATTTTGTGACAACTTGTTACGACGCGGCTGTCCGTTACCATCCGTTACAAAATTAATTCTGCGCGAACAAAATTCCGACAAAGACGCGGCCTAATATCTTGCGCGGAATTGGTGAACGAATGTGATGGCCGTTTTTGTATAGGAGGCTGGTCATGAAGAGGCATTGGCAAGACTGGTTGAACGTGATCCTGGGCCTGTGGATCTTCGTTTTGCCGTGGTCCGTCCTACACCCGATGGCGGCAGGGGCCGGGGCAACGACCGGCGCGACCGTAGGCGCGATGTGGAATCTGTATATCGTCGGCAGTCTTATCGCGGTCGTGGCGGCGATGGCGCTTGTCGCGTTCAAGGCATGGGAAGAGTGGATCAACCTGGTGCTCGGCGGTTGGCTTGTCATATCGCCGTGGGTGGTGGGGTTCAGCACTTCGACACTGCTGATGTGGAACGCGGTCATTGTCGGCGCGCTGGTGGTGCTCTTCGCCGGATGGAGCGCCGTTCCGGCGAGCGATTCGACCGCGGATACGAAACACGTGTGACGCCGCGTTCCGATAAGAGGCACGGCTGGATTCGAGCCGGGCAGGGCGCCGGCGCCCGCACCGTGGCCGTGGTCACCCACAACCCGGAGCTGGCAGCGCGCACCGACCGCCGGATTCGGATCGTCGACGGGCGGATCGTCGAGGACACGGGCATCGGCGCCTAGGCGGCGCGTCTGCCTGGGCTGCGCCCCGCCGGCCTAAAGCCCTTCTGGGGATTGCGGCCCGGCGGCCCGTAACAAGCGATATGGCCCGGCCCGGCGGGTGTGATAAAATCGCCGCAAACGCGACAAAATCCGATATGGCGGAGTTTCAATCATGGCTGTGTTCTCTCTCCCGCGTCCGACAATGCTCGTCGCCGCCGCCGCCGTCGTCATCGGTATCTCGCCGGCCGCGGCGGCCGCGAATCAACTTGCCGCCGCGCCGAGCGATATTCCGGCCGGGAAATGGGTGGGATTGGTGATCGCCGCCGACGACGCGAAATGCCGGTTCAAGGACAGCCGCCCCATCGTGGCGAAGACTGCGGACGGCCACGTTACCTTCATGTGGGGCCCCTCGAATAACGAGACGGTATTGAAGGGCGCCATCGGCGCCGACGGCGGGGTCAACGTCTCCGCTCCGATGGCCGGTCGCGACAACGAGTTCACCATAACCGGCAAGTTCAGCGGCGGGACGTTCGCCGGAGAATTTGCCGTCAGCAAAACCAGGTGCTTCGGCAAAGTCACGGTCAACGCGGCTGAGCAGGCGACCGCGTCGGTCGCCAGCAGACGCGGTACCGGCAAAACGCCGGGGGCGAGTAGCGCGGCGGCGGAAGAGGCGAGATTCTGGCAGGAGATCCAGCACAGCACCAACCTTTCGGATTTTGTGACCTATCTGCAGAAGTATCCGAACGGAATCTTCGTGCCGCTGGCCGAATCGCAGATGCGCGCCCTGATCGCCCGGCAGGGAACGCCGGCCGCCCCGGGCCCGCAGGACGCCCTCGCCGGGATCGATTTCGGCCGCTATCACGCGCTGGTGATCGGCATCAACAATTACGCCCATCTGCCGAAGCTGAAGACCGCCGTCAACGACGCCAAGGCGGTCGCTGCGTTGCTGGAGAACGACTACGGCTTCAAGGTGCGGCTGCTGATCGATCCGAGCCGCACCGAGGTGATCGACGTTTTCGACGACTACCTGAAGACGTTGACGGCCAAGGACAACCTGCTGATCTATTACGCCGGCCACGGATGGCTTGACAGGGCAACCGACCGCGGATATTGGCTGCCGGTCGATGCGCAGGAGGGGCGGCGCAGCAACTGGGTATCGAACGCGACCATCACCGACACGCTGAAGTCGCTGGCGGCGAAGCACGTGATCGTGATCGCCGACAGCTGCTTTTCCGGCACGCTGACCCGCGCCGCGACGGTCGGGTTGCGCGACAAGAACTATCTGAAACGCATGGCCGAGAAACAGGCCCGGGTGGCGATGGTTTCCGGCGGCCTCGAGCCGGTGGCCGACGACGCCGGCAGCGGCAACTCGCCGTTCGCGAAGGCGTTCATGACGGCGCTCAAAGCCAACCAAGACGTCATCGACGGCATCCAACTGTTCGGCGACATCCGCCGGCCGATCATGCTCGATGCCAAGCAGACGCCGGAATACTCCGACGTCCGCAACGCCGGCCATGACGGCGGCGATTTCCTGTTCGTGCGAAAGAAATAGGGAACGCGACGCGCGCCTTCGGCCGCCCTTACACCGCCAGATACTTGCGCACGGTCTCGCCGTCCTCCATCAGCGCCGCCATGGCGCCGTGGTGGCGGATGATCCCGTTCTCGACGATGTAGGCGTAGCCAGCGAGCCGGCGCGCGAACTTCAGGTTCTGGTCGGCGATCAGGATGGTCATGCCCTCGGCGCCGACCTTCTGGATCGCCGCCACCAGGCCGCGCAGGATCAACGGGCTCAGACCCTCGGACGGCTCGTCGAGCATCAACAGCTTCGGGTTGCCCATCAACGCCCTGCCGATGGCCAGCATCTTCTGCTCGCCGCCGCTGAGCACGGAGCCCTTGCGGGTACGGTATTCGCTGAGCGGCGGGAACAACCCGTAGACCGTATCGAGATTCCAATAGCCGCCGGCGCCGCGCGGGCTGTGGCGCGCCGCCAGCGCCAGGTTCCTCTCGACGCTGAGGTCGGGGAAGATGCGCCGGTCGTCGGGCACATAGCCGATGCCGAGCCTGGCGATCTCGAACGTCGGCATGCCGCGCAGCTCGACGCCGTCGAAGCCGATGCGGCCGGACGGCACGGCAACCAGCCCCATGACGCTGCGCAGCGTCGTCGTCTTGCCGGCGCCGTTGCGGCCGAGCAGGGCGACGACCCGGCCGCGCTCGACCGCCAGCGACACGCCCTGCAGGACCCGGCTGAAGCCGTAGACGGCGACCACGCCATCCAGAGCCAGGATCGTCTCAGGCACCGACATCCTCCCCCAGGTAGATTTCCTTGACCCGGGCATGGTTGCGGATGGCCTCGGGCTTGCCTTCGGTGAGCACGTTTCCCTGGTGCATGACGATCACCCGGTCAGACAACGCGAACACCACGTCCATGTCGTGCTCGATAATGACGAACGTCACGTCGCGCATCTTGGTCAGCTTGCGGACCAGCTCCTGCACCTGCGCGCGCTCGCCCGGGTTCATGCCCGAGCAGGGCTCGTCGAGGAAACAAAGACGCGGCCGGCAGGCGATCGCCATGCCGATCTCCAACAGCCGCTGATCGCCGTGCGGCAGCGCCTTGGCGCGCACGTCGCGCGTCTTGGCGAGGCCGATGTCGGCAAGCAGGCTTTCCACCTCGGCCCGCACGTCCGGGTCGCGATCCGGCCGCGCGAACGGGCGGCCGGCGCGCCCCAGGCGCGCCAGCACCGGCAGCTGCAGGTTCTCCGTCACCGTCATCTGCTGGAAGACGTTGGTGATCTGGAACGAGCGGCTGACGCCGAGCCGTATCCGCTGGTGCGGCGCGAGGCCGGTGATCTCGGTTCCGTCGAAGACGAGGCGGCCGGAATCGCAAGCCAAGTTGCCGGTGAACAAGTTGATGAGCGTCGTCTTGCCGGCGCCGTTGCGGCCGAGCAGGGCGACGACCCGGCCGCGCTCGACCG
>JACPJY010000140.1 GCA_016187325.1 Rhodospirillales bacterium
TGTCGTCGGTGCCGACGAGCGCCGGGATGATGCCGGTGTTGGCGAGATCGCCGGAGCCGAACACGCAGGCGGCTTCCGCGCCCTTGAGTCGGGCCAGCTTTTCCTCCAGCGTCTTGAACAGCGGATGATTGCCGGTGACCAGCCGCGAGGCGCCGGCGCCGACGCCGTATCTCTCGGTCGCCGCGATGGCGGCGCGCTTGATCTCGTCGTGCTGGCTCAAGTTGAGGTAGTCGTTGCACGAGAACGAGATCAGCCGCCGGCCGTTCCGCATCACCTCGATCGGACCGACGCGCTCGGTCTCGACAAGGACGCGGCGCAGGTTGCTCTGCTCCAACGCCCGCAGCTTGCCTTCGGCGAACCGGTCGAGGGAATCGGAAATCTCAGGCCTCCCGGGCAAAGGGGCGCAACGCCGACCATTCGCCGACGACTGTGACCACCGTTTCGGTGAGCCGCGCCAGATCGTCCTCGCCGATGGTGAACGCCGGCATCAGGTAGACGACGTTGGCGAACGGCCGGATCCAGCATCCTTCGGCGATGAAGCGGGCGCGAAGTCTATTGACGTCGTCGATGCGGTCGAGCTCGACGACGCCGACGGCGCCCTTGACGCGCACGTCGACGACGCCGGCCATGCCGCGACAGGGCTCGAGGCCGGCCGACAGGCGCTTCTCGATGGCGCGCACCTGCGCGAGTCTCGGCTCGCGCTCGAACAGGTCCAGCGACGCGTTCGCCGCCGCGCACGCCAGCGCGTTGCCGGCGAACGTCGGCCCGTGCATCAGCGCCCGGTCGGGATTATCGGACAGGAACGCCCCGAACACCTGGGCGGTGGCGATGGTGGCGGCGAGCGGGAGCGTGCCGCCGGTGAGCGATTTCGACAGCGTCATGATGTCCGGCACGACGCCGGCCTGCTGGCAGGCGAACAGGGTGCCCAGCCGGCCGAGGCCGGTCATGATCTCGTCCAGGATCAACAGCAGGCCGTGGGCGGCGGCGACATCGCGCACGGCGCAGAGCATCTCGGCGTTGTGGAACAGCATGCCTCCGGCGCCCTGGACCAGGGGCTCGAGGATGACGGCGGCGCATTCCGGCGCCTTGGCGCCGACGAACGAGCAGAAATCGGCGAGCGTCTTGTCGTCGCGGGGCAACGCCAGCCGGTATTGGCCTTCCATCAGGTCGGCGACGGCGCCGTGGACGCCGCCTTCCGGATCGCCGACCGCCATGGCGCCGATGGTGTCGCCGTGATAGGCGCCGTCGAAGCAGACAAACTTGCGGCGCTTCGGCTGTCCCAGGTTGCGCCAGTACTGGACCGCCATCTTCATCGCCACCTCGACCGCGACCGAGCCCGACTCGGAGAAGAACACGCGGTTAAGCGACCCAGGGGCCAGTGCCGCCAGGCGGGCGGCGAGCGTGAACACCGGCTCGTTGGCGAGGCCGCCGAGCATGACGTGCGGCATCACGTCGAGCTGCCTTCTCACCGCGTCCCGGATGTGCGGGTGGTTGTAGCCGTGGCACGCCGACCACCACGAGGCGACGCCGTCGATCAGCTCGCGGCCGTCCCAAAGCTCGATGCGGGTGCCGCGGGTCGCCTTCACGGCCTCGGGCAATGGCGCCGTCTGCATCTGGGCGTACGGCATCCAGATGTGGCGGTAGCCTTCGTCGAACCAGTCGGGACCGGCCCGGGCTTCGCCGGAGGCTACGCCGAGGCGAGAGGCCGACCGCGACCGGGGCTGGCGGCCGGCGGTCATCAGGCGGCGCCGGCCCCCCGGCCGGCGACGGCCGGCTTGAGGCCAAGGCGCTCGAACAAGGTGCGGTCGTGGTCGCGGCCGGGGTTGGCGGTGGTCAACAGCTTGTCGCCGGTGAAGATCGAGCCGGCGCCGGCGAGGAAGCACAACGCCTGCAGCTCGTCGGTCATCTGCTCGCGGCCGGCGGAAAGCCGGATCACGGACGCCGGCATCATGGTCTTGGCGACGGCGATGGTGCGCACGAACTCGATGCCGTCGAGGTCATCAGCGTCGGCCAGCGGCGTGCCGTCGACGCGCACCAGCATGTTGATCGCGATGGTGCGCACGAACTCGATGCCGTCGAGGTCATCAGCGTCGGCCAGCGGCGTGCCGTCGACGCGCACCAGCATGTTGATCGGCACGCTCTCCGGGTGCGGGTCCATCCGGGCGAGCGTCGCCAGCATGGCGGCGCGGTCGGCGCGGCTTTCGCCCATGCCGACGATGCCGCCGCAGCAGACCTTGATGCCGGCGGCGCGTACGTGCTCGAGGGTGTCGAGACGGTCCTGGAACACCCGCGTGGTAATGATGCGGCCATAAAATTCTTCGGAGGTGTCGATGTTGTGGTTGTAGTAGTCGAGTCCGGCCTGCTTCAGCCGCCGTGCCTGCGCCGCCGTCAGCATGCCGAGCGTGGCGCAGCTTTCCATGCCGAGCGCGCGCACGCCCTCGACCATGGCGCAGACGCTCTCGACGTCGGCGTCCTTCGGGCTGCGCCAGGCGGCGCCCATGCAATAGCGGGTGGCGCCGGCATCGCGGGCCAGCCTGGCGGCGGCGACGACGTCGGCGGCGGCGGCGACGACATCGGCCGGCGCCATCAGCCGCTCTGCCTTGACGCCGGTCGCGTAGCGCGCCGCCTGCGGGCAATAGGCGCAGTCCTCGGGGCAGCCGCCGGTCTTCACGGAAAGCAGCGTCGCCATCTGCACCCGGTTGGCGTCGAAATGCCGCCGGTGCAGGGCCTGGGCGTTGACGATCAGGTCGTTGAAGGGAAGCTCGAAAAGTGCCTCGGCCTGGGCTTTCGTCCAGTCGTGACACACGCCTCGGGTGCGCTCTGCGGTCGGCCGCGGCCGGCCGCGCCCGGCGATCGGATCGGCGTCTCTCGCCATCTCAGGAAGCCCCCGTCAGCGGCGGAAAACACGCGCCCGGAGTGTAGGGGAGGGGCGGCAGCGGAACAAGGCTCGGGCCGCGACGGCGGCCTTGACTGTCCGGGGCGCGTGGCCTAAAAAGCCGCCACTTCTGGCCGCCCGTTCACGTCCCCCTCTCACGTCCCACGTGGCGTTCCATGGGCGGTACAAGGTTTTGTTCCTTAGAAAGGATCGCTCACGCCATGTCGAGACGGTGCCAGCTTTCGGGTCGCGGCGTGCAATACGGCAACAACGTCAGCCACGCCAACAACAAGACGCGCCGCCGGTTCCTCCCGAACCTGCAGAAGACCTCGATGTTCAGCCAGGCGCTGGCGCGGCCGGTGCGGCTCAGGCTGACCCCGCACGCGATCCGTACGGTGGAGCAGAAGGGCGGCCTGGACGCGTTCCTGCTCGACGCTCGCGACGGCGAGCTCGAGCCGGCGATGCTGAAGCTGAAGAAGCAGATCAAGAAGGCGATCGCCCGCCAGGCTGCCTGAGTGTTGGCCACCCTGGCCGGTGAACCCAACCAGCCCGCGCGTCGCGGGCTTTTTTATTGCCTAGTGGGCGCGGTGTGTCCAGGGTTCTCATTACGTTCCGAAGCCGCGGCGCATCGCCGGCATGGTGGCGGTGGCGGAAATGTGCAAATTTATGCGGCGACTGGGCAATGCCTTGATACCATTATCGGGGCGGCCTTCCCGGGCCGTCATTTTCGAGGCCCGGGCAGCCTTCCTCGATACCGTCCGCGCACAGACCGACGCAGATACGCGGATCGTCGCTCCGTCCAAGGGGGGATGGACCATGGCGAAGCGGAACAACCGCCGCCAAAAACGCCTTCGCAAGACCAAAGCCGATCTCGTCGCCGAGATCGCGGCGCTTGAACGCCGACTTGCGGTCGGCGGCGGCGTGGGGGACGCATATTTCCGGGCCGTCATCCGCAACTCGCCGACGGCGATCTACGTCCGCGACGTCGACAGCCGCTACCTGCTGGTCAACAAGGCCTACGAAAGACTGTACAAGGTCCGCGACGAAAATATTTTCGGCAAGACCCCGTTCGACGTCTTCGCCCGCGATTCTGCCGAATTCATCGTCGCGCGCGACCGCGAGATCCTGAAATCAGGGCGGAAAGTCGAATACGAAAGCGACGTCACCCTGATCGACGGCACGACCCGGGTGCAATCGGTAATCATGTTCCCGTTCCACGACTCGCAAAGCAACGCAATCGGGGTCTGCGGAATCCTCACCGATCTCGCCCAGCAAAAGCGCGTGGAACAGGCGGTCCGCGTCAGCGAGGAACGGCTGCACGCCGCCATCGACAGCCTGCGGGAGGGCTTCATCCTTTTCGACGCCAACGATCGGCTGGTCGCCTTCAACGACAAATATCTGCAGCTCAGGCCCGCCTCACAGAAAATCCTGGACCGGGGCGGCACCTTCGAGGACATGGTCCGCGAGCACGTCAGGCTCGGCATGATCCCCGAGGCGGCAGGCCGTGAGGAAGCCTTCGTCCGCGAACGGATGGAACAGCATCGAAACTTCAAGGACCCGATCGTCCGCCGGTTCGTGGACGGCAGATGGTATCTGATCGACGAAGCGCGCACGCCAGAAGGCGGCACGGCGCTTTCGGTCGTCGACATCACCGACCTCAAGCGCGCCGAGAACGCGTTGCGCAAGAGCGAGGCGCTGTTCCGCGCCGTGGTCAACCATTCGCCAACCAAGATCCACATCAAGGACGTGGAGGACCGCTACGCCCTGATCAACAAGGAGGCGGAGAAGCTGTTCGGCGTCACCGACGAGGAAGGCCGCGGCAAGACCTCCTACGACCCGTTCCCGAAGGAGGTGGCCGACGCATTCACGGCCCACGACCGCACGGTGATCGCTTCCGGCCATGCGGTCGAGAAGGAGGAGGAATTCACCCTCGAGGACGGGGTGCATACCTACCTGACGGTGAAATTCCCGATCTACGATCTCGACGGCATGGCGGCGGTCGGCGCCATCGGCACCGACATCACCGAGCGCAAGCGCGCCGAGGAGACGGTCCGCCGCCTGGCGGCCGCCATCGAGGGGCTGTCGGAGAACTTCGCGCTCTATGGCCCCGACGACCGCCTGATCATCTGCAACCGGAATTACCGCGACCTTAACGCGGCGATCGCCGAAGCGACCCGGCCCGGCGTCACCTTCGAGCAACACGCGCGCGCGATGGTCGAGCACGGCCTAGCCCCGCAGGCCGTCGGCCGCGAGGAGGCGTGGGTGCGGGAGCGCCTGGAACGGCACCGCAACCCCGGAGGGCCGATCGAAGTAGCGCGCCAGGACGGCCGGTGGTTCCTGGTCCACGAGCAGCGCATGGCCGACGGCTCCACCGCCACCATCGCCACCGACATCACCGAGCGCAAGCGGGCCGAGCAGGAACTGGAACACCAGAAGATGCTGTTCGAGGTGGTGTTCCGCGACGTTCCGGACGCCATGGTGCTGGCCGACACCGATCGCAAGGTGATGATGTGCAATCCGTCGATAACTCGTACGTTCGGTTACGAGCCCCGGGAGCTTCTGGGCAAAAACACGGGCATCTTGTACGCCACCCGCGAAGAATACGAACGGCAGGGCAAGCTGCGGTTTAATCCGGATGCCGAGTTCAAGCTGGACCCCTACGTGGCGTCGTACCGACGTAAGTCGGGTGAATTGTTCCCTGGCGAAACCGTGGGCACGCCGATCCGCGACCGCGACGGCAACACGCTCGGCTTCATCGCCGTCATCCGCGACGTCACCGAGCGCCAGAAGGCGGAGGAGATGCTCAAGGAAAGCGAGGAACGGTTCCGGTCGGTCCTTGACAGCTCGCCCTCGGCTGTATCGCTGAAGGATAAAGACAACCGGTTTCTGCTAGTCAATAACACATTCGCCACGTGGATGAAGGCCGATGCGAAGGAAATCATCGGCAAGACGATCTTCGACCGTTATCCGAAAGAAGAAGCCGAATTCATCGCCCAAAACAATCGGGAGGTGTTCACCACCGGAAAATCCTATGTCGGGGAGTCAACATGACCGACATCACAGAGCGTAAACGGGCGGAAGAGGCGCTGCGGAAGAGCGAAGCGCGCTTGGCCAACATCCTCGACAACTCGCCGGCGCCGATCTACTTCAAAGACCCCCACGGGCGCTTCCTGATCGCCAACCGGCAGTATGAGAGAATGTACCGCGTCAAATTCGACGATATCCGCGGCAAGACCTCGAAGCAGATTTTCGGCGGCTCACTCGGCGACCAGTTCTGGGGGCACGATCAGCTGGTGCTGAAAAACCGCAAGATGATCGAACGCGAGGAGCAGATCTTCGGGCGCACCTATCTGACGCTGAAGTTCCCGATCGTCGACCAAGCCGGCGAGCTGCTTGGCCTCGGCGGCATCGAAACCGACGTCACCGAGATCAAACACGCCGAGAAGAACCTGCGTAACGCCAAGGAACAGGCGGAATTTGCCAACCGCGCCAAGACCGAGTTCCTGGCCAACATGAGCCACGAGCTGCGCACGCCGTTGAACTCGATCCTCGGACTTTCCGAGATGCTGATGAACGAGACGCTGGGGCCGCTGGGGTCGCCGAGGTACCGGGAATACGCCGAAGACATCCACACCTCGGGGAATCACCTTCTCGGCCTGATCAGCGAGGTGCTGGACCTATCGAAAATCGAAGCCGGCGAGCTGGAGATCATCGAGAGCGAAATCGACGTCACCGATGCGGTATCCACGTGCGTGCGGATGATCGAAGGCCGATCGCCGGTAGAGGCGCCGCGCGTCAGCGTCGAATTCGCCAACGGACTGCCACGGCTGCTCGGCGACGAAAGGCGGCTCAAACAGATTCTGTTGAACCTGCTCGGCAACGCGGTGAAGTTCACGCCGCAGGACGGCGAGGTGTCGGTGGCGGCGCGGGTGTCCGACGGCGGCCGCTTCACCATCGAGGTCACCGACACCGGCATCGGCATCGCGGCCGAGGACATCCCCAAGGTGCTCGAGCCGTTCGGCCAGGTCCGCGACGTGTTCACCCGCAAGCATGAGGGCACCGGCCTCGGGCTCTATCTCGCCAAGTCGTTCACCGAAATGCACGGCGGCACCCTGGACATCGCCAGCGCGCTCGGCAAGGGCACTACCGTCACGCTCAGATTCCCGAAGGAGCGGACGGTGGCGCGGCACTGACCGCCGACGCCGGGTTCCACGGCGTCCGCGTTGTGTCGGTATTGCGCGCGCCGGTCATTTCATCAGCTCGAACATCATCAGCAGCGTCCGCTGCTCGGCATTGAAGTTGTCGTCGGAGATCAGATAGATCAAGGTTTCGCCGTTGGCGCCGCGGCGAGCTTCGACGCCCTCGAAGTTGTCGACGGTCAAGGGCGGCCGCAACTCCGCCACCGTGTCGCCCGCCAGCACCGCGCCGGCGCGGATGGCGCCGGCGGCGACGCGCTTCAGCCGCGCCGCGTTGCCGCTACGCAGGATGTAGAGGCGCTCAAGCACCAGCACGTCGCCGTCGGGGAGCGTGGTCGCGCCCGACACCTGGAAATTGTCGGCCGCGCCATAGGTCAGCACCGACCAGCCGTCCGGGTCGCTGACCCAGCCGATGGCGTCGGCGCGGCCGCGGATGCCAGGCGTCAACGCCAGCAGCCGGCCGTCGGCCAGCAGCGCCAGCCCCTTGATGCCGCTGTTGGCAGGCATTTGCAGAAGCTCGTCCGGCGGCGGCATCGGCACCGGCACGGTGCGGCCGGGCAGGTACCGCCACAACCGGTGGCGGGTCTCGAAGGCGACGATGATCTCGCCCTCGACGCCGGGGCTCATCGCCTCGACGTCCCAATCCGGCGGGTCGACCATCGGGAACCCGTGGAGATCGGCGAGCGAGCCGAGATCGGCGTCGGCGATGCCGGCGAGATTGTCGGCGGCGTCGTAGGTCAGTCGCGCCGACAGGCTCTGCGCGCGGTCCGAGATCGCCACCATGCGCGCGCCGTCGGCGCTGATGCCCAATGCCGAAAAGCCGCCGAACCGCGGGCTCTCGGCCTCGAGTTGCAGCCCGCCGCGATAGTGCAGGCGGCCGACGGATGTCGCGGACTTGTCGCTGGCGTTGAGCGGCACCGGCGTCGCCTTGACGGCGACGGGGTCGGCGCGCCCGAGGCCGGCCGCCAGCCCGGCGGCGAGCGCGAGGACTAAGCCGAAAACCGGCAGCAAGGATGAGGGGCGAGCCATCATGCGCGTATTTCTAGCATCCGCGGAGCCGCCGCGAACGCCGCAATCCGTCATCTCCGATGAAAACGATCCTAACGGCAGCCTGTCGGAATGTTGAAGACTCCCGGCCGGACCGGCGATATTCTACGGGAAGTAGGACGAGCGAACGACAAAATAAACGTCGGCGTTGGATAGCGCCGACGGTCGAGAGTCCGACGAAAAGGGCTCGGTCGTTCGCGATCAGGGGAAATCCACGGCGGGATCAAGCCACCTCGCGCGAAACCTCATGACATGATCGTGCTTTTGGCGGGTGTCGTGCCGCGGCGTAGGGCGTGCGTGTGCGCGTGAACCCGATCAAGTAACGACGAACGGGACGAAAATAGCGACGAGGCGACAACGGGGGAAGTGCCGACGACGCAACCGACTATTCCACTCGACACCATCAATCATCTACGGGAGGACGAACAAATGAACGAACTTTCGAGACGCACTTTCGTCAAGGGCGTTGCCGCCACGGCGCCGCTGGCGCTGGTGCTCGGCGATCCGAGACT
>JACPJY010000141.1 GCA_016187325.1 Rhodospirillales bacterium
ACGCCTCGGCCTTGCCGGCGATTTCCCGGCGACGCCGTCGCTGGCGCTTGGCGCCGGCGAGGTGACGCTGTTGGAGCTGACATCGGCGTATGCCACGTTCGCCAATGCCGGCGGCGGGGTGTGGGCCTACGGCATCGAGGAGATCCGCGACCGCGCCGGCCGGGTGCTGTACCGGCGCCAAGGCTCCGGACCGGGGCGCGTCGCCGCCGAAACCGACGTCGGCGCCATCAACGGCATGCTGGCCAAGGTGATCGAGGCCGGCACCGGCCGCGCCGCCGCCATCGACCGGCCGGTCGCCGGCAAGACCGGCACCAGCCAGAACTTCCGCGACGCCTGGTTCTTGGGCTTTTCCGCCGATCTGGTCGCTGGCGTGTGGATGGGCAACGACGACGCGAGGCCGATGAAGGCCGTCACCGGCGGCGGCGCGCCAGCGCATCTCTGGCACGATTTCATGCTGACCGCGCATTCCGGTCTGCCGGCGCGGCCGTTGCCCGGCTGGCACGGGGAAACGACGCCCGAATCTCCGGCGACCGCCGGGCAACCGGGCTTCTGGGGAAAGCTTTTCGGGACCGCGTCCGGCCAGCCCGGCTAGACGGCGGCGCTCACGCCGATTCCTTCTTCTTGTTGCCGCCGAGCTTGGCGATGGTCGCCGACGTACTATAGCCCGGCTCCAGCTTGGCCAGCAGCACGCGGCCGCCGTAGCCCTTCACTACGTCGGCGCCGACCACTTGCGCGAGGTCGTAGTCGGCGCCCTTGACCAGCACATCCGGCCGGAACGCCTCGATCAAGGCGAGCGGCGTGTCGTCCTCGAAGATGACCACCGCGTCGACCGTTTCCAGCGACGCCAGCACGGTGGCGCGTGCCGCCTCCGACTGGACCGGACGGCCGTCGCCCTTGAACCGGGCGACCGAGGCGTCGGAGTTGAGCCCGACCACCAGCCGGTCGCAGGCGGCCTTGGCCTGCTTCAACAGGCTCAGATGCCCCGGGTGCAGCAGGTCGAAACAGCCGTTGGTGAAGCCGATCTTGCGGCCGCCCCGGCGCCACACCTGGATGCGGTCCTTGGCCTGCTTGGGTGTCAGCAATTTGGCCTCGGCGCTCGTCAGGTCCTGGTGGTGAAGCGTGCCGATCACGTCGGCGGCATAAGCGACCGCGGTGCCGACCTTGCCGACGACGATGCCGGCCGCGACGTTGGCGAGCGCGGCGGCCTCGGCGAGCCCGATGCCGACGGCAACGGCGGCGGCCACCGCCGCGACCACCGTGTCGCCAGCGCCTGAGACGTCGAACACCTCGCGCGCCTCGGCCGGCAGGTGGGCCGCCGTGCCCTTGGCGGTGACCACGGTCATGCCGTCGGCGCTGCGGGTGGCGATCACGGCGCCGAAACCGTGCTCCTTGATCAGGTGCTGGGCGGCGGCGATCACCTCGTCGTCGGTGTTGGTGGGCATGGCGGCGGCGTCGGCGAGCTCGCGGCGGTTGGGGGTGATCACGTCGGCGCCGCGGTAGCAGGCGAAGTCCACGCCCTTCGGATCGATGACCACGGTCTTCTTCGCTTTCCGTGCCATCTCGATCAGCGCCATTAGCACGTCGTTGGAGAGCACGCCCTTGCCGTAGTCCGAGATCACCAATGCCTGGCAATCCCTGATCGCGTTCCTGGCGGCGGCGAGAAGTTCGGCCTTGGCGTCGTCGCGGAGCGCCACGGTCGTCTCGCGATCGGCGCGCAGCACCTGCTGCACGCCGGCGATGTAACGGGTCTTGGTCGAGGTGCGCCGGCCGATCTCGACGATCGGGTGGTCGGGAACGCCCTGGTCCTTGATCTGGGTGGCGACGGTCCTGCCGCCGTCGTCGTCGCCGACGACGGTGACGAACCGCGCCTCGGCGCCGAGCGCCACCAAGTTGCGAACCACGTTGCCGGCGCCGCCGAGCATGGTCGTCTCGCGTTCGACCCGCAACACCGGGATCGGCGCCTCGGGCGAGATGCGCTCGACGCTGCCGTAATGGAAATGGTCCAGCATCACATCCCCGACGGTAAGCACCCGCGCCTTCCTGAGGCGGCTCACCATCGGCACCAGTCTCGCTTTCTCGGCGGTCATCGATGCGCCCCTAGACCAATCCCAGTTCCTGCTCCAGCGCCCCGCACAACATCTGGCCGAGCGTGATGTGCATTTCCTGGATGCGCGCCGTGGTGTCCGACGGCACTACCAAGAGCGGGTCGGCGAGCCCCGTCATCCGCCCGCCGCCCTTGCCGCCGAAGCCGGCGGCGACAAGCCCCATCGCCTTCGCCTTCGCGAGGCCGCGGATGACGTTTTCGCTGAGACCTGAAGTCGAGATACCGATGGCGACGTCGCCCTTGCGGCCCAGCGCCTCGATCTGGCGCGCGAACAGCTCGTCGAAATTCCAATCATTCGAGATCGCGGTCAATGCCGAAGTGTCGGTGGTGAGTGCGATGGCCGGGATCGGATCGCGGTTCTTGATGTAGCGCACCGTCATCTCGGTAGCGATGTGCTGGCAGTCGGCGGCGCTGCCGCCATTGCCGAACAGGAGAATCTTCCCGCCGGCGCCGACCGCCTTGGCGCACGCCCGGACCAGGCGCTTGAACGGCTCGGCGAGCGCCCGGCCGGTGGCATCGGCGACGTGCCGGTGCTCGTCGAACTCGCGGGCGTAGTAGGCGTCGAGGTCCATTCGCTGCCCTTCCCAAGGGGATATCAGGGGCATATTTAGCGCGATTCCGGGCGCCTGTGCAAAGAAACCGGGTGTTCTCCGAATAGCCCGGCGGGCGGCCCAGTGGACGGGCTAGAGCGTCCCCTTGAAATACGCGATGGTCTTCTTCAACCCGTCCTCCAGCTTGACCGTCGGCCGCCACTTCAGCTTCTTCCCGGCAAGCCGGATGTCCGGGCAGCGCTGCATCGGGTCATCGGCCGGCAGCGGATTCTTGACCAGCTTCGATTTCGATTTCGTCAACTTGACGATGATCTCGGCCAACTCCTTGATGGATGATTCGCGCGGATTGCCCAGGTTCACCGGCCCGGTGAACGTGCTTGGCGCCGCCATCAGCCGCACCAGCCCGTTGACCATGTCGGAGACATAGCAGAACGAGCGCGTCTGGCTGCCGTTGCCGTAAAGGGTAATCGGCTTTCCTTTCAGCGCCTGGACAATGAAATTGGAGACGACGCGCCCGTCGTCCGGGTGCATGCGCGGCCCATAGGTGTTGAAGATGCGGGCGACGCGGATGTTGGTACCGTGCTGGCGGTGGTAATCGAAGAACAGCGTCTCGGCGCAGCGCTTGCCCTCGTCGTAGCAGCCGCGCGGGCCGATGGCATTGACGTTGCCGCGGTAATCCTCGGTCTGCGGGTGCACTTCCGGGTCGCCGTAGACTTCGCTGGTGGAGGCCTGCAGGATCTTGGCCTTGGTTCTTTTCGCCAGTCCCAGCATGTTGATGGCGCCGTGCACCGAGGTCTTGGTCGTCTGCACCGGGTCGTGCTGGTAATGAACGGGGCTGGCCGGGCACGCCAGGTTGTAGATCTCGTCGACCTCGACGTAGAGCGGGAACGTCACGTCGTGGCGCATCAGTTCAAAGTGCGGGTGATCGAGAAGGCCCAGGATGTTGTCGCGGCTGCCGGTGAAGAAGTTGTCTACGCACAGCACATCGTGGCCGTCGGCGACTAGCCGCTCGCACAGGTGCGAGCCCAAAAACCCGGCGCCGCCGGTGACCAGCACCTTTTTCCTTCCGGCCATGCCCTTGCTCCCCAAGGAAAAACCGGCCCGAACCTAGCACCGGAAAGGCGCCGCCACCAGCCGGAAACGGATCGCGCTAGGTGGCGAGAAACCGCCGCTCGGCGCCTTCCACCACCAGCGCTGTCAGCCGGTTGGAATGGAACGCCCCGGTGTCGATGCCGATGCGGTTCGGGTGCACCTCGGGCTCCGGCGCGATGGTATGACCGTGGACGACGACGACGCCGTGGTCGGCGCCGGAATCGAGGAAGGCCTCGCGGATCCACATCAGGTCGAACGCGCGCTGCTCGTCGAGCGGCACGCCGGGGCGGATGCCGGCATGCACGAATAGGTAGTCGCCCTCCCGGTGCCGGAGCTCGAGCTCATGGAAGAACCTGAGGTGGCTCTCGGGCATGAAGTCGGCGAACCTTTGCCGCGCCGCCGCCAGCCCGCCGGCGCCGTACGCCATGTCGGACCACTCGACTCCGTAGCTTTCCAGCGT
>JACPJY010000142.1 GCA_016187325.1 Rhodospirillales bacterium
CGTGGCCCTCGACAAGGCCCGCGACTACGCCGCCGAGGACGCCGACGTGACGCTCCGCCTGCACCAGGTATTGAAGCCGCGCCTACTCGCCGAGCGCATGGTCACCGTCTACGAGACCTTGGAGCGGCCGTTGATCCAAGTGCTACAGGCGATGGAGCGCCACGGCATCCGCGTCGACGGCAAGGAGCTGAAGCGGCTCAGCGACGACTTCGCCGCCCGTCTGGCCGACCTCGAAAGCGAGATCCACAAGCTCGCCGGCCGCGAGTTCAACATCGCATCACCGAAGCAGCTCGGCGAGGTGCTGTTCGAGGAGATGAGACTCGAGGGTGGTAGGAAGGGCAAGACCGGCGCCTACGGCACCGGCGCCGACGTGCTGGAGGCGCTCGCCGACCACGGGCACAAGCTGCCGGCGAAGGTGCTCGACTGGCGCCAACTCGCCAAGCTCAAGAGCACCTACACCGACGCCCTGATGGGCCAGATCAACCCTGAAACGGGCCGCGTCCACACCTCCTATCACCAGGCCGGCGCCTCCACCGGCCGGTTGGCCTCGTCGGACCCCAACCTGCAGAACATCCCGATCCGCACCGAGGAGGGGCGCAAGATTCGCCGCGCCTTCGTGGCGGAGAAGGGCATGAAGCTCTTGAGCGCCGACTATTCGCAGATCGAGCTCCGCCTGCTCGCCCACGTCGCCGGCATCGAGGCGTTGAAGGACGCGTTCAAACAGGGGCATGACATCCACGCCATGACCGCGAGCCAGGTGTTCGGGGTGCCGATCAAGGGCATGGACCCGATGGTGCGGCGCAAGGCGAAGGCCATCAACTTCGGCATCATCTACGGCATCTCGCCGTTCGGCCTCGCCCGCCAGCTCGGCATCGGCAACTCGGAAGCCGCCGAGTACATCGATGCCTACTTCGAGCGCTACCCCGGCATCCGCGACTACATGGAGAAGACTAAGGCCAAGGCCAAGAAGCAGGGATTCGTGACCACGCTCTACGGCCGCAAGTGCCACATCCGCAGCATCAACGAGAAGAACCCTAACATGCGCGGGCTGGCTGAGCGCGCCGCCATCAACGCGCCGATCCAGGGCGGCGCCGCCGACATCATCAAGCGGGCCATGATCCGGATTCCCGACGCGCTCGCGGACGCGCGCCTGGAGGCCAAAATGCTCCTGCAGGTGCACGACGAACTGATCTTCGAGGTACCGGCGAAGGAGGTCGAGAAGACCGCCCAGGTGGTCAAGAAGGTGATGGCGGGGGCGGCGCACCTGGACGACGTGCCGCTGGTGGTCGACACCGGCGCCGGCGACAACTGGGACGAGGCCCATTGAGTCGTGACGCCGCGCTTTCGGTCAGCTTGCGGGCGCGCCAGCCTTGCCGCGGTCGCGACTGGCGTCGGCGGCGACCCTCGTTGCGGCGCCTTTGGCGGTCCTGGCCGCCTTCTTCTTCAGGTGCGCCGCGATGCGATAGCCGAGCAGCGCCGCGCAGATCAAGGCGTAGACGATCGGCTCCAGCTGCACGCCTTTGCGCATCATGTAGAAGTGGAAGCAGGCGGCGATGCCGGCCGGATAGACCAGCCGGTGCAGCTTGGTCCAGCGTTGGCCGCCGAGGCGCTTGACCATGCCTTTGGTCGACGTGATGGCGAGCGGCAGCAGCATGACGAACGTCAGCATGCCGACGGTGATGTAGTTGCGCTTGACGATGTCCTTCCAAATCGCCCGCCAGTCGAAGAACTGATCGAGTCCGATGTAGCTCGACATGTGGAGACACACGTAGAAGAACGCGAACAGCCCGAGCATGCGGCGGAAGCGCGTCAGCTGCGCCCAGCCGGTGATGCCACGGAGCGGCGTCACGGCGAGCGCCATCAGCAGGAAGCGAATCGCCCAGTCGCCGAGATGGCGATTGACGTATTCGATCGGGTTGGCGCCGAGCGGGCCCTTGGGGCCGAGATCGCTTGTGGCGACGACCCACGCCAGCCAGACGAGCGGCAGCAGCGCCGAGGTGAAGACGATCGGCTTCGCGACCCAGCGGATGGCGGTTTCACGGGTCATCGCGCGCCGCCGGCTCGCCTAATATTGCTTCCGCAGGTCCATGCCGGCGTAGAGGTGCGCGACTTCCTCGGCGTAGCCGTGGAACATCAGGGTCGGACGCTTCAGGAACTCGCCGATGCGACGCTCCTTGGCCTGGCTCCAGCGCGGGTGGTCGACCGTCGGGTTGACGTTGGAATAGAAGCCGTATTCCCGCGCCGCCGCCTCGTTCCAGGACGTCGGCGGCTCGTCCGCCTGGAAGCGCATCTTAACGATCGACTTGATCGACTTGAAGCCGTACTTCCACGGCGTCACCAGGCGGATCGGCGCGCCGTTCTGGTTCGGCATCGCCTCGCCGTAAAGCCCGACCGCGAGTATCGCGAGCGGGTTCATCGCCTCGTCGATGCGCAAGCCCTCCTTATAGGGCCACTTCAGCACCCGCCGGTTCTGGCCCGGCATCTGCTTCGGGTCGAGCAGCGTTTCGAAGGCGACGTACTTGGCGTTGCCGGTCGGGCCAAAGTGCTTGATGACGTTTGCCAGCGAGATGCCGACCCACGGCACTACCATCGACCACGCCTCGACGCAGCGGAGGCGATAAACGCGCTCCTCGAGCGCGTGCGGTTTGATGAAGTCCTCGAGGTCGTAGGTGCCCGGCTTCTCGACCGCGCCCTCGACGGCGATGCTCCACGGCCTGGTCTTGAATGCACCGGAGTTCCTCGACGGGTCGTCCTTGTCGGTGCCGAATTCGTAAAAGTTGTTGTACTTGGTGATGGCGTCGTAATCGGTGAGCTTCTCGCCCAGCGTCTCCAGGTTCCACTTGCTCTTGACGACGCCCTCGAGCTTCGGCCCGCGGGCGGCGTGCGCCGGCGCGGGCGCAGCGATCGTGCCGAGCACGACGCCGGCCCCGGCGACGGCGGCGGTCTTGAGGAACCGGCGGCGGTCGAGGTAAAGCGACTTCGGCGTGATCTCGGACGGCTTGACGTCGGAGGGCTTGGCGATCTTGATCAGCATGGCGGCCTTTCCCGTGGTCGGGTGTCTCCCGCGTTCATCCGGTGGCCCCGCCACGCCCGTCGGGCGGGCCTAAGCGGGAACCGCGGGCTTCCCAGAATGTGCGCACGCGGACGGCGATTACAAGGTATCGATTACATAGCCTGGGCGTCGGGTGCCTGTCACCCGGGCCGCCGATCACTTCGCCGCGAGCGCTTAGGCCGGCGGCGGGCTTCCGGGCGCGCGGCCCGGCGCGGCTTTCGCTATTTTACCGCCGGGCCTTCCGAGATAGGGTGCCGGTGATGCGCGTGCTGTACCACCTCTGGCTATCGCCGTTCTGCCGCAAGGTGCGGATCGTGCTGATGGAGAAGCACCTCGAGTTCGAGCTCAAGGCCGAGAACGTGTGGGACCGGCGCCAGGAATTCCTGGCCCTCAACCCGGCCGGCGACGTGCCGGTGCTGGTCGAAAACGACGGCACCGCGATCTCCGGCAGCGACGCCATCTGCGAGTTCCTGGACGAGGTCCACCCGGAGCCGGGGCTGATCGGCCGCCAGGTGCTGCACCGCGCGGAGGTGCGCCGGCTGGTCCACTGGTTCGACAAGAAGTTCGACCGCGAGGTGACCGAGAACTTGGTCGGCCAGAAGATGATGAAGCGGTTCCTGGGCCTGGGGGCGCCGGACTCAAAAGCCGTGCGCGCCGGCCACGCCAACATCCACCATCACCTGGATTACATCGGCTACTTGACCGAGCGGCGCACCTGGCTCGCCGGCGACGACTTCTCGCTCGCCGACATCGCGGCGGCGGCGCATCTCTCGACCGTCGACTACGTGGGCGACGTGCCGTGGAGCGAGCACCCGGAGTCCAAGGACTGGTACGCGCGGGTGAAGTCGCGGCCGAGCTTCCGCTCGCTGCTGCAGGACCATATCCCCGGCGCGCCGCCGCCGAAGCACTACGCCAACCTGGATTTCTGAGGGCGCGGGATTTTTTTGAGGGGAATGGCGGTGCCGGGCGCCGTCATTTGGTCTTGACGTCCATGGCCTCCAGGTTGGCGCGCGCCGCTTCAGCCGCTGGGCTCTTGGGCGCGAGCCGCAGCACCTGCAGCCAGTCCTGGCGGGCGCCGGCGTCATCGCCCTTGAGGCGGCGCAGGATGCCGCGCTCCAACAGGCCCTCGACGTGGGTGGGCTCGAGGATCAGCGCCTTTTCGACGTCGGCGTCGGCGAGCTCGAGCCTGTCGAGGAAGCGGTAGGCGGTGGCGCGGAACACGTAGGCGTCGGGCCGCCGGTTGTCGCGACGGATGGCGTCGGTCAGGTCGTCGACGGCGCCCTGGTAGTTCTTCTGGCCGGCCTTCGCCTCGGCGCGGTCGACCAGCAGCGCCGCGTCGTCGGGCGTCAGCTTCAGCGCCGCCGTCAGCACGCCCTCGGCGCGCTGCGACTTGCCGCCGAGCAGCCATGCTTGCGCCGCGTGCGCCAGCAGCCCGGCCTTGACCCGCGAGCTCTGCTTGCTCTTGGCGGCGAGCGTCTCGAGCCGGGTGGCGGCGTCGGCGTACTGGCCGAGCCCGATCAGGGCGGCGGCCGCGCAGTGTTCGGCGGCTTCGCCGCCGCCGAGGCCGCGCCAGGCGATCGCCCGGTCGAAGCCCTGTTCGGGGTTGTCGCGGGCCAGCGCCATGCAGGCGTCGTACTGGCGGCGGCTGTCGGCGTCCGCGGCTGTCGCCGCGCCCGCAGCGGCGGCGGCGAAGCCGAAGATAAGGAAGGCGAAACCGAGGATCCGCATGTCAGTCGAGGACGTCCACGTTCTTCAGGTTCTTCGGCCTGTTGCCGGCGAGCATGTCGCGCACCGCCGCCAGCGTATCGCGCTCGCAGCGCTGGAACGCTTCTTCCGTGTACCACGCCAGGTGCGGCGTCAGGATGACGTTGTCGCGCCCGAGCAGCGGATAACCGGGATTGAGCGGCTCGTGGGCGAACACGTCGAAGGCGGCGCCGGCGATGCGGCCCGCATCCAGCGCCCGCACCAGGGCCGCCTCGTCGACGATGGCGCCGCGCGACACGTCGATCAGGAACGCCGTCGGCTTCATCCTGGCGAGCGCCGCCTCGCCGATCAGCCCCCGGGTCTCCGGCGTCAGCACGCAGTGCAGCGACACGAAATCGGATCGGGCGAGCAGTTCGTTGAGGCCGACGAAGCGGACGCCGTATTCGGCGACGGCCTCGGGCCTGACGTAGGGGTCGGAGACCAGCCGTACCATGCCGAAGCCGTGGGCACGGCGCGCCATCGCCCGGCCGATGCGCCCGAAGCCGACGATGCCGATGGTCTTGCCCGCGAGATCGACGCCGAAATACTCCGGCGCCGGCCATATCCACCCGTCCCGCCGCATCGCCCGGTCGAGGAGGGGAATCTTCCGCGCCAGGGCGATCAACAGCGCGAACGCGTGATCGGCGACGGTGTCGGAGCCGTAATCGGGGCAATTGGCGACCATCACGCCGCGCCTCGTCGCGGCGGCGATGTCGATCGCGTCGGTACCAACGCCGTACTTGACGATGCCTTTCAATTTCCGGGCGGACTCAATAACCTTGGCGGTGATGTTGGTGTAGCAGGTCAGGATCAGCGTTGCGTCGCGGGCGGCGGCGGCGAGTCCGTCCTCGTCGGTGTGCTCGGTGGTCGCCACGTCGGCGATGGCGCGCAATTCATCCAGGTATTGTTCGATGATGAAGAGCTCGGCGTCGGTGCGAAGGATCTTCGGCTTCACGGGGCGTGGCCTCCGGGTGTGGCGGCTGGGGCGTTCCGGCATCTATATCCCATCCTCGCCGGGAAAAGGAGGCCGCGTGACGGCGCCGCGGCGGGACCCCGCTGATGGTTGACGTCGGCCTTAAACCGCGCCTCTTCTGCTTCGGCCTCGGCTACAGCGCCAGGCGGCTGGCGCATGCGCTGATCGCCGACGGTTGGCGCGTCGCCGGCACCACCCGCACGGCGGCCGGCCAGGCGCACCTCGCCGCCGAAGGCATCGACGCCTATCGGTTCGACGGCGAAACGCCGCTCGCCGCCGCGCCGGCAACGCTCGCCGGCACCACGCATCTGCTCGATTCCGTGCCGCCCGGGCCCGACGGCGATCCGGTGCTGGTTCACCACGGCCGCGACATCCGTGCCCTGAAGACGCTAGCCTGGATCGGCTATCTGTCGACCACCGGCGTCTACGGCGACACACTCGGCGGGACGGTCGACGAGACGTCGTTGCTCAATCCGACATCGGAACGGAGCCGGCAGCGGGCCGACGCGGAAGCGGCGTGGCTCACGCTGGCCCGCGATCACAAGCTGCCGGTACACGTGTTCCGGCTCGCCGGCATCTACGGCCCCAGGCGCAGCGCCCTCGACCAAGTGCGGAGCGGGACGGCACGGCGCATCGACAAGCCCGGGCACCTGTTCTCGCGCATCCACGTCGACGACATCGCCAACGTTCTCCGGGCGTCGATGGCGAAACCCAACCCCGGCGCCATCTACAACGTCTGCGACGACGAGCCGGCGGCGCCGGCCGACGTCACCGCCTTCGCCTGCGGACTCCTCGACGTCGCGCCGCCGCCGGCGATCCCGTTCGAGGAGGCGCGGGTGACGATGTCGCCGATGGCGCTCAGCTTCTGGCGCGACAACCGCCGCGTTTCTAACCGGCGCATCAGGGAAGAGCTCGGTGTGGTCCTGAAGTATCCGAGTTACCGCGAAGGCTTGCGCGCCGTGCTGGCGGAAGGCGGATAGGGGCGGCGCGACGATTGTCCGCGATCTCGATCTCGGCTATACGGTGGACCCACACCGTGCTGACTCATTTTTCGTCCCCGTCCCGTGCCATATGACCGAACCCGAATTGTCCAGACTGTTTCTCGCCGTCGTCGCGCTCATCATCGCAGCGCTCGGCAGTGGCTACGCTTTTCAACGCTTCGGCATGCCGCNNCGGGTGATCGGCGAAAGCGCCGGCGGCCTGGTTCTCGGTCCGTCGGTACGCGGTGTCTTCTCGCCGCCGTTGTTCGATTGGCTGTTCCGCGCCTCTGTCGTGCAGAAGACCGGGCTGGAAGTCATCTATTGGATTGGCCTCGTTCTTCTCATGTTCACGTCGGGCTTCCGGGTACAGCGCTCGCTTTCGGCCGACGACAGGCGCACCATCGTCGCCATTCTGATCGCCTCGACAGCGCTGCCGTTTCTCCTCGGCTACGCAGCGCCCGCCCTCGTCGATCTCGGATACCTGATGGGAAGCGCGGGCAATCCGGAATCCTTCCGGCTCGTGATGGGTATCGCCGTGGCCGTCACGTCGATTCCGGTGATCTCCAAGATTTTCCTGGATCTCGGGATCATGGAAACGCGTTTCGCCAAGATCGTGCTCGGCTGCGCGACCCTGAAGGATCTTGCATTGTGGACGGTTCTGGCAATCGCGACAGGGCTTGCGACTGGCGCCGGCAATGAGTCGACGTGGACGCTCGTGCAGACGGTACTCGTCACGCTGGCGTTCCTCGGATTTTCCGTGTGGCTCGCGCCGCGCGTCCTGCCGCCGGTCAGCAGCTATCGATTCAATCTCCTGTCGAAGGCCTCGCCCATCGGGTACACGCTGACCATCTGTTTCTTCTTCACGGCGCTTGCCAGCGTGCTCGGCGTAAACGCCATCTTCGGTGCGCTGGTCGCGGGACTCGCGGTCGGTGCCCTTCCCGGCGACCACTTCGTCGAAGTCCGCAATCGGGTCGCCGACGTGTCACTCGGCTTCTTCGTGCCGATCTACTTCGCGCTCGTCGGATTAAAGATCGACCTACCGAACCATTTCGATCCCTGGCTCACCCTTGTCTTCATTGCCTTGAGTTCGCTTGCCGAGGTCACCTGCGTCTACGTTGCGGCGCGATTGATCGGCCGGCCAGTGCTCACCAGCTTCAATTTGGGCGTGGTGGTGAACACCAGAGGTGGTCCGGGAATCGTGCTCGCCAGCGTTGCGTACGCGGCGGGCATCATCAACGAAACTTTCTTCGTGACCCTGGTGCTCGCTTCGGTGCTGACGTCGCTGGTGTCGGGCGTGTGGTTCCGCCTGCTCGTCCGCCGCGGCCTGCCGCTTTATGAATAGCAGCCGCTGCCGGCTTCACGGACGGCGGCCGGTTGAAAACTGGTCCAGCAGGCGCCCGACGACGTGGGTAAGCCGCTCCAGGTCTTTGGGTTCGGACAATCGGTGATCGCCGTTCTTGACGAACAAGGTTTCGACGTCTTGCGACCGCAGCCGGTCGGCCAGTCGTTCCGAGGTCCGCCACGGCACGTCCTGATCCGCTTTGCCGTGGATCAGCCGCACCGGGCAATCGAGGCGGATCTCAGCGGCGAGCAGCAGGTGCCTTCGCCCCTCGTCGAGCAACGCCTTGCTGATGCGGTATGGTTTGTCGTCGTAGGGATTGTCGGTTTCGATGTAGCCGCGTCGCGTGAGTTCGGCCCGTTGCGCGGGTGCCAGCGTGTTCAGGATCAGGTCCTCGGTGAAGTCTGGCGCCGCCGCCGTGCCGACCAGCCCGGCGATCCGTTTCGGCCTGGCCAGGGCCGCCAGCAGCATGATCCAGCCGCCCATGCTGGAGCCGACCAGCACTTGCGGGCCATCGGTCAGGTGGTCGAGCACCGCTACCGCGTCGTCGGCCCAACGGCCGATGGTGCCATCCGCGAACTCCCCCGACGACGCGCCGTGGCCGAAATAATCGAACCGCACGAACGCCTGGCCGCGTTTGCGGCAGAACGCCTCCAGGGCGAGCGCCTTGCCGCCGGTCATGTCGGAGTTGAAGCCGGTCAGGAACACGACGCCGGGCGCGCGGCCGGCGAGCCGATGGTAGGCGATGGTGGTGCCATCGTCGCGTGCTAGTATCCGCGGCTTCGGATCGGCTTCCTTCGACGATCCGGACGGTGGTGGCGTGTTCATGATAGTCTCGGGTGATGAACGAAGAGGCCAACCATAACATCGCGACCGCTAGGCCGAAACCGGCGACCCTGCCGGGGCTGCACAGGCCGTCCGCGGGCGCGGGAAAGCCCGCCGCCATCCTGCAGGTGCTGCCGGCCCTCGGCTCCGGCGGCGGCGTCGAGCGCGGCACCATCGAGATCGCCCAAGCGATTGTCGCCGCAGGCGGCCGGGCGCTGGTGGCGTCGTCCGGCGGCGTCCGCGCGCATGAACTGAAGCGCATCGGCGCCGAGCACATCGAGCTGCCGCTGCAATCCAAGAATCCCTTGGTCGTATACGCCAACATCGGCCGCCTCGCCCAGGTCATCCAGTCGCATAATGTCGACGTCGTCCACGCCCGCTCGCGGGCTCCGGCGTGGAGTGCCCATTACGCGGCCAAGCGCGCGAACGTGCCGTTCATGACCACCTTCCACGGTACCTACACCGCCAGCAACGCGCTCAAGCGCAATTACAATTCGATCATGAC
>JACPJY010000135.1 GCA_016187325.1 Rhodospirillales bacterium
AGCGGTGGACGCGGGACCGCCGGTGGCGGCTGGCATCGCCGCGCCGGGGATTATGGCGCCGGCAGCGCCCGGCGCCAGGGCAGGCGGGCCAGGCCGCAGCACGGTCGCATTGAGGGTGGCGCCGACGGTCAGGTTGATGGCCGCCGGCGGGGCGGCCGGCAGGGCGGCGGCTTGTGTCCCGGGGCCGCGGCCGGCGCCGACGCCCTGGCCGGGGACGGCGAGGCCGAGCACCCTGACGGCGGTCTCCGGCCGGAGGCCATGAATGGCGGCGATCAGCAACTGCGCGACTGGGCCCTTGGCCAGCAGTTGCAACGTCAGCGGACCTTCTTTCGGCAGCGGGAAGCCGGTGGCCAGCAACAGCCGGCCGATGGCGGTCTCGATCTCGATCTGGCCTTGCGGGGTGGTGGCGGCGATCACCGCCTCGAGCCGGGCACCGAGCGGCAGTTCGAGCAGAGCCGGCGGCGGGTTGGCGACGGTGGCGGTCGGCGGCTGGGCCGGCGGGGCGGGCGGCGGCCCGGACGACGGGGGCGGGGGCGGCGGCGCGACCTCGGACATGACGGCCTCGACTAATACCCACTACATAAATCTGAGACTCGCCCCACCTCTCCCCGGCCCTCTCCGCCCCCCGGGGCGGAGAGGGAGGGACCCGCAAAGCGGGAGGGTGAGGTGGGGGATAATCGCTGCAACGGCCTGTTTCTTCCGCTCGTCTCCGTCACCCGCAAGTCCGGGTTGTTTAATCCAACAACTTCCTGGCGATGCTCTCCACGTCGCTGGCGGCCTCGGAATTGGGATAGCGCGTCAAAATCGAAGTCTGGCTGCGGATCGCCTCCGGCACCTTGGCGTCGCGGCGGATGACACCGAGCAGCAGCGGCGAGATCTTGAGGAACCCCTGGCACGCCTTCAGCAGCGTATTATAGGTGCGTTCGCCCTCGCGCGTCGAATTGACGACGTTGGCGACCACCCGGATGTCCATGCCGGGGCTTTCGGCGTGGGTGACCTTGATGAAGGCGTAGGCGTCGGTGAGCGACGTCGGCTCGTCGGTGACGACGACGATCACCGTACCGGCGCCGAGGGTCAGTTGCCGCACCGTGCGCTCGACGCCGGCGCCGAGGTCGATCAGCACCTTGTCGTAATCGGCGGCGACGACGCCCAAGTCGTCGCTCAGCATGCGCAGCCGATTGGGGCTGATGTTGACCAGGCCGCCGGAGCCCGAACGCCCGGCGATGATGTCGAAGCCGCAGTCGGGATGGGTGATCACCGCCTGGTTGAGGGTCAGCCGGCCGGCGATGACGCTGCCCAGGTCCTGCTTCGGGGTCAGGCCCAGCTGGATGTCGAGGTTGGCAAGGCCGAGGTCGCCGTCGAACAGCAGCGTCTGCTTGCCGGCCCTGGCGAAGGCGTGGGCGAGCGTGATCGAGAACCAGGTCTTGCCGACGCCGCCTTTGCCCGACGCCACGGCGATGATGTTGCGGCCCTTTGGCCGCGCCCTAGGTGCCGGGAACGGCCGTACCTCGCCGGTCATGACGCGGCCCCGGCCCGGCGCCGGGGTTGGCCCTGGCTCCGCCGAAGGCTTCGCTGAAGCTGCTCGGCGTGGTCTTGGTCAAGGTCGCGGGGTGCGGCCTGGCTGCCGCGCGGCATCAGCCTTCTCGCCAGCGACACCGGATTGATCGCCGAAAGCCCGGTGGCCACGTGCGGGCTGTCGCCGACGCCGGCCAAGGCGAGCGGCGCTTCGCGGGCGACGGCAAGGACGCCGCCGAGGCGTCGCGTGGCGTCGAGGCGGGTGACGATCGCGGCGCGCGCGCCGAGGGCGCGGAAAACACGCGCCTGGTCGATGGCCTCGGCGTGGTCGCCACCGGCCGCCAATACCAGCAGCGGTTGAGCCCCGGCGGCCGCGACCATCTCGGCCAGGAATTGCGTCTGGTTCGAGTCGAACGGGTTGGCTTGCGCGGCGTCGATGATCAGCGCGTCGCGGTGGCTGAGGCGCGCTACGGCGGCCGCCAACTTCTCCGGCGTCGGCGCCACCTCGAGGTCGATGCCGAGGATACGGGTGAACGCCGCCAACTGCTCGACGCCGCCGGCGCGGACATGGTCGGTGGAGATGACGCCGACCGAGCGGCCGGCGGCGAAGGCGCGATGGGCGAGCTTGGCCGCGGTCACGGTCTTGCCGGCGCCGGGGGCGCCGACCAGCATCACCGTGCCGGGCTGCTTTTCGGCCGACAGCGGCGCGAACGCCAGCGCGCCGTCGAGCGCGCCTGCGAGCGCCAGGATCGGATCGGCGGTCGAGAAGGCGGCGGCCGCGTTGGCGAGCATCTCGATCAGCGGCGCCGGCGCGCCGTGGCCGATCAACGCCTGGCGGACGACGTCGAGGACGCGGGTCGAGGCGGGCTTGAACGGAACCAGGGTGGGGGTCGCGGTCGGGCTGTCGCCGGCCTCTTCGACGGCGGCGACGACGCGGGCGCCGGGGCCGTCGGCATCGCGCCGGCTGGAGACGATGATGGCGTCGTCGCCGAGCTCGCGGCGGATCATCTGCATGGCATCGGCGGTAGTGGCGGCGGTGAACGTTTTGAGGCGCATGGTGGCGTTTATTCTCCCGTTCTTCGGTTCCCTAGTACCCGCTTTCGTTAATACCCGAGTCACCCCCACCCGGCGCTCCTGCCTTCGCCGAAGCGAAGCCGCTTCGGCTTCGCGCAGGCAGGTCGCGCCGACCTCTCCCGTCAAGGGGGAGGTGAATCGCCTCCCCCCTTGCGGGGGAGGCCGCGAGCGACAGCGAGCGGGTGGGGGGTGTGTTGCGCATTCACGGTTCCGTGTATTAGACGTGCCCGACGGTCTTGATCTTGACCTTCGGATGGACCTCGTTCTGCGACATCACCACGGTCATCGGCCGGAATCTTTCGATGATCGAGCGCACGAACGGACGAATGCCCGGGCTGGTCAGCAGCACCGGCGATTCGCCCATCATCGCCTGGCGCTCGAAGGTGTTGCGGACGACGGTGATGAATTCCTGCAGCTTCGTCGGCTGCATCGACAGCTGCTTCTCGTCGTTGGTGCCGACCAGCGATTCGGCGAACGCCTGCTCCCACTGCGGCGACAGCGTGATCAGCGGGATGAAGCCCTGGGCGTTGGTGTTCATGTCGCTGATCTGGCGGGCGAGGCGCGCCCGCACGTGTTCGGTGATCATCATCACCTGGCGGGTGTGGCCGCAGGCCTCGGAGATGCCCTCCAGGATGGTCGGCATGTCGCGGATCGAGACCCGCTCGGCGAGCAGATTCTGCAGCACCCGCTGCACGCCGCCGAGCGAGATCTGACTCGGGATCATGTCGGCGATCAGCTTCTGATGCTCCTTGTCGAGCTCGTCCAGGAGCTTCTGGGTCTCGGCGTAGGAAAGCAGCTCCGCCATGTTGTCCTTGATCACCTCGGTCAGGTGCGTGGTGATGACGGTCGCCGGATCGACCACGGTATAGCCGCGGAACAGAGCCTCCTCGCGGTTGGCCTCCTCGATCCACATGGCCGGCAGCCCGAACGTCGGCTCGGTGGTGCGCTCGCCGGGCAGCGTGATCTCCTCGCCGCGCGGGTCCATGACCAGCAGCATGTTGGGGCGCAGTTCGCCGCGGCCGGCCTCGATCTCCTTGACCCGCACGCAGTAGGTGTTGGCGGGAAGCTGCATGTTGTCCTGGATGCGCACCGACGGCATCACGAAGCCGACGTCGGACGCCATCTGACGCCGCAGCGCCTTGATCTGGTCGGTTAGCTTCTGGCCATCGCGCGGCGCGCTGATCAACGACAACAGCCCGTAGCCGAGCTCAAGCCGAAGGTAATCGATGCGCAGCGCGGTCGAGATCGGCTCTTCGGCGATGGCGGCCGGATCGACGGCTTTCGCCTCGATCTCGCTGATCTCGTCTTCCTTCTTGCGCCGCGCCCGGTAGTGGACCATCCACGCGATGCCGCCGGAGAGGCCGGACAACAGGATGAATGGCGTCATCGGCATGCCCGGCAGGATCGCCAGCGCCAGCGACAGGAACGACACCAGGCCGAGCGCGCGCGGCTGGCCGCCCAACTGCTTGAACAGCGCGCTTTCCGTAGCGCCGGTGATGCCGGCCTTGGTCACCACCATGCCGGCGGCGGTCGACACGATCAGCGCCGGAATCTGCGACACCAGACCGTCGCCGACGGTAAGCCGCGTGTAGACGTCGGCCGCGGCGGCGAACGTCATGTTCTTCTGCACCACGCCGATGATCATCCCGCCGATGATGTTGATGAAGGTGATCAGGATGCCGGCGATGGCGTCGCCGCGGACGAACTTGGCGGCGCCGTCCATGGCGCCGAAGAAGGTGCTTTCGTCCTCGAGTTCGCGGCGGCGCTTGCGAGCGGTGTCCTCATCGATCAGCCCGGTGGAGAGATCGGCGTCGATCGCCATCTGCTTGCCCGGCATGGCGTCGAGGGTGAAGCGGGCGGCGACCTCGGCAATGCGGCCGGAACCCTTGGTGATGACGATGAAGTTGACGATCACCAGGATGCCGAAGACGATGATGCCGATGACGAAGTTGCCGCTCATCACGAAGCCGCCAAACGCCTGAATGACTTGGCCGGCGGCATCGGTGCCCTCGTGGCCGTTGGCCAGGATCAGGCGGGTGGAGGCCAGATTGAGGGCCAGCCGGATCATCGTCGCGAGCAGCAGGATGGTCGGGAACGCATTGAAAGCCAAAGGTCTTTGGATGAACAGCGCGACCATCAGGATGAGCACCGAGACGGTGATCGAGAACGCCAGGCTGATGTCCATCGCCCATTTCGGCATCGGCAGAATCAGCACCACCAGGATCGACACCACGCCGAGGGCGAGCAGGATGTCGCAGCGGCCGGCGACGGCGGCGAGCGAGCCCTTGAAGTCGAACGGGTCCGCCGCCTG
>JACPJY010000136.1 GCA_016187325.1 Rhodospirillales bacterium
GCGCACGTCCACCCACACCTCGTGCCGGCGGCTGACCACGGAAACCTCGGCTAGCCGCCAGCCCGGCGGCAACGCGCGGTCGCGGTAGAATTCGTTCAGCCGCGCCTCGGCGTCCTTGAGCGCCCGCCCCAGGGTCGGGCTGGGCGGCGAATAGGCGACCCACACCGCCGCCATCGCCAGCACGAAGCCGAGCACCAGCAGCGGGCGGGGGCGGGGACGCATGGCTAGCGCCCGTTTTCGCAAATACGTGAGTCACCCCCACCCGGCGCTTCGCGCCGACCTCCCCCATCGAGGGGGAGGTGGAACGCCTCCCTCCTTGTGGGGGAGGCCGCGAGCGGCAGCGAGCGGGTGGGGGGTGTGTTACGCATTTCTGATTCCGGGTACTGGACTGTCGCCGGTTCGGCCGGGGGTGCGCAAGCGCCGCCGCGGCCCCGGCAATTCCTGAGGCGGTTGACGCTGCCGGCGACAAAGTGTATATGCACCAATCATGACCAAGGATGTCAAGAAGCCGCCGACCGTCACGCTCGCCGAAACCGCCGACTGCGCCTGCCTGAACCTGCGCATGGCGGCCCGCGCGGTGACCCAGATGTACGACGAGGTGCTGAAGCCGTCGGCGCTGAAGGCGACGCAATTCTCGGTGCTGGCGGCGGTCGCGCACGCCGGCCCCGCCAGCATGACCACGGTGTCGCGGGCGTTGGTCATGGACCGCACGACGCTGACCCGCAACCTGAAGCCGCTCCTGCAGCGCGGCCTGGTTGCCGCCGCCACCGGCGGCGACAAGCGGCAACGGACGATCGCCGTCACGCCGAAGGGCGAGGCGGTGCTCGCCGCGGCGTTGCCGCTATGGAAAAAGGCCCACGGTCAGATCGTCGACGGCGTCGGCGCCGCCCGCTGGCAGGGTCTCGCCAAGCTGCTCCAGGAAACCATCAGGCTGTCGCAATAGACGGACGCCGGCGCGTCAGGTATTGGGCGCCTGCATCGCGGCGTCCGCCATTTCCAGCCGGCGATGGTCGCGGATGCTGATCGGGATCGAAATGATGTAGGCGAGGCCGACGGCCGACAGCGTCATCCACGGCGCGTTGATCAGGAACACCGTCACCGCGCCGGCGATCAGCATCGTCGGCAGGATCCAGCGGGTGCCGATTTTCAGCTTCTTGAACGAGTAAGTGGGAATGGTGCTGACCATCAGCCCGGCCACCACCAACAGGAAAAGCCCGACCACCCACGGCTCGCGGAAGAACGTGCCGCCTATCTGGAACGAGAAGATCAGCGGCAGCAGCACCAAGCCGGCACCGGCCGGGGCGGGGACACCGGTGAAGAAGCGGCCCTTCCACACTGGCGTCTCCTGGTTGTCGACCGCGACGTTGAAGCGCGCCAGCCGCAAACCGCAGCAGATGGTGAACAGCATGACCAGCGCCCAGCCGAGCCTGCCGGCGTCCTGCATCGACCACAGATACAGCATCATCGCCGGCGCCACGCCGAAGCAGACGAAATCGGAGAGCGAGTCGAGCTCGGCCCCGAATTTGCTGGCGCCCTTGAGCAACCTGGCGATGCGGCCGTCGAGGCCGTCGAGGACGCCGGCGGCGACGATCGCCAGCATGGCGTGCTCCCAGCGGTCCTGGAGGCCGTAGCGGATCGCCGTCAGGCCGGCGACCAGCGCCAGCAGCGTGAGGATGTTGGGGATCATCCGGTTGAACGACAATCCCTTGAACCGCCGTTTGCGCTCGGCGCCGAATTCGCCCTGATTTTTCAAATTGTTCATCTGCCGCGATTCCGTGCCCCGGGTTATCCGCGGACCTCGGCGGCGCGCGCCGGTTCCTGGGCGCGGACGTCGGCGAGCACGGTCTCGCCGGCGATCGCGCGCTGGCCGACCGCGACCAGGGGTTCGACTTCCGCCGGCAGGTAGACGTCGACGCGGCTGCCGAAGCGGATCATGCCGAACCGCTCGCCGGCCTCGACGGCTTGGCCCTCGACCACGTCGCAGACGATGCGGCGCGCGATCAGGCCGGCGATCTGCACCACCGCCAGGTCGCGGCCGTCAGCCATCGTCAGGCGCAGGCTCTGGCGCTCGTTGCCCTCGCTCAGCTTGTCGAGCGAGGCGTTGACGAACCGCCCCGGTCGATAGCGCAGCGCCGCCACGGTGCCGTCGGCGGGGATGCGGTTGACGTGCACGTCGAACACGTTCATGAACACGGCGACGCGCCAGCGCGCGCCGTTTCCCATGCCCAGCTCTTCCGGCGGCGAAGCCCGGTCGATCAGTTGCACGGCGCCGTCGGCGGCGCTGACAATCAACCCGTCGCGGGTCGGCGTCACCCGGTCCGGGTCGCGGAAGAAATACGCGCACCACGCGGTCAGCACCGCGCCGACGTAGCCCAGCGGCTCGGACACGAAGCCGGCCGCCACGGCCGCCGCGGCGAACAGGAGGATGAACGGCCAGCCCGCCTTGTGGATGCGTATGGCTTGCAGAAAGGTTATTGCCGAATCGAGCACGGCACCGGGCCTCGCAAAATTTCACCGGCGGGCATTCTAGTCTTTCCGCGACGGCAGGTTAAGCGTTGCCTTGCGGGCGCGCGTGAGCGGCCCTATCCGGCGCGCGGGGCGACGATCCGGAAGCGGTCGACGACGTCGCCGGCGATCGTCTTGAACACGCACTCGGCGAGGTCTTTCCGCCCGCCCGGATTGAAGGTGCAGAACAGCGCCCCGGCGTCGGCGCCGTTGTCGCGGGTATAGACCGACGCCCACCACGGTGCCGGCGCCTCGCCGTTTGTGCCCCGGTAAAGTCGCCGCGCGCTGCGGCCGCCGAGGCCGGAAACGAACGCGAAGGTGCGCCCCTTCGCCAGCCGCAGCGTCGAATCCGTGGACGCCACGACGGGCGGATCGGCGAAGGCGGCGATCAGATGGGTGCGGGAATAGGAGTGTTCGTGCGCGGTGGCGATGATGGCGCCGGCTTTGCGGCAGGTCTCGTAGACCTGCCAGCCGGTCTCGTCGGGTTTGCGCCCGACCTGCATGGCGTGCTGGTTCTTGTGCCAGGCGCAGATCTTCCACCGCGCCGGCGAGCGCGCCAACGCGTCGGCGATGTAGGCGGCGTGTGCAAGCTGCTCGGCGACGGCGTCGGCGGGAGTGCCGCCTTCTGGCCATACGCCGACCGCCGACAGCGCGAAAAACAACCCCTTGTAGGTACAGGCGGCGCGGACGCCGAGGTCACCCTCGCAGCGCACACCGGCGACCCGTTGCAGCCGCCCCTGCAGTTTCTGCCGATAGGCCGGCCACGCCCTGACGTCGTGGTTGCCCATCGCTGCGAACACGGGAAAACCGGCCCCGAGGATACGGGTCAGCTGATCGTCGAAGGCGTCCGCGTCGTCGTGGTAGTCGAAGTCGCCCAGAAGCAGGATCATGTCGGCGCCTTCGGCCTTGACCATCCGCAACACTGCCTGAGAGCGCGCATTCAGCCCCTGGTCGCCGAAGAACGCGACCTTCAGGTCGGGTTCGACCTCTTGGGCGCGCGCAGGCACGGCGGCGACGGCCAAGACCAGGCATAAGGCGAGAGTCTTGATCGGGGACATCCGGGGACAGCCGCGCGCCGCCGTCAGTTGGTCGCCGGCAGCGCGAACACCTGACCCGGGTAGATCAGGTCCGGATCCTTGATGTGGTCCTTGTTGGCCTCGAAGATCATCGTGTAGCGAATCCCCTGGCCGTAGACGCGGCGCGCCAGCCGCCACAGCGAGTTGCCGGGCTGCACGATGACGAACGGCTCCGGCGGCGCGTTCAACACCGGCTCGGCGCGCGAGAACGGCATCGACACCCGCGCCGTCACCTTGCCGGCGGTGTCGGTCTGATCGGCGCGCAGCGCATACAAGCCGGGCTTGATCGGCGCCTCGGGACTGAGCCGCCAGTCGCCCTTTGCGTCGGCGTCGGCGCGGCCGATGAAGCCGTTGTCGAGGTACAGGTTGACCCGCGCCCCGGGTGCCGCCCGGCCGCTGATGATGAGCTGCCCCTGGTCGTCGTAATCGATGACGTCGACGCTCAGGCTGCCGGCCTTGTTGGCGCCCGACGGCGCTTGTAGCAGCGTGGCGGCGCCGTCGCCCCGCGGCACCCTCAACGCCAGCGCGCCGGCGCGCTCCTCGGCCGGCCGGCCGGCAATGTCCTTGTCGCGCTCCGGGACCACCAGCACCACGACGTCGTCGGAGGCCACCGGCGCGCCGCCCGCGACCTGCATCTCGAGAGTCAGTTGCCGGCTTCCCGGCATCAGCGGCTTCTCCGGCACGAACACCCATTCGCCGCGACCGTCC
>JACPJY010000028.1 GCA_016187325.1 Rhodospirillales bacterium
GGTCGAGACGCCGACCGTCGACCAGTGCTCGCCCTTGTCGTCGGCGGACTCGATCATGACGCGGGTGACGGCGCGGGTGCCGTCGCCGGGGGTGAGGATGCGCACCTTGTAGTCGACCAGCCTGAGGTCCGCGAGCTCCGGATAGATCGGAACCAGCACCTTGCGGAGCGCCGCATCGAGGGCGTTGACCGGGCCGTTGCCCTCGGCCACCGCCATGTATTGCTCCTCGCCGACGTCGAGCTTGACGGTCGCCTCCGACAGCGTCACCACCTCGCGCTTGTCGTTCCAGCGCCGTTCGTCGAGGACCCGGAAGCTGGTGCAGTGGAAATAGTCGGGCACCTTGCCCAAAGCCCGCCGGGCCAGCAGCTCGAAGCTCGCCTCGGCGCCGTCGTAGGCGTAGCCGTCGAACTCGCGCGCCTTCACGGTCTCCAACAGCTTCGCCACCTTCGGATCGTCGGCGTCGACCTCGAGGCCGATGTCGCGGAAGCGGGCCAGGATGTTGGCGCGCCCGGACTGGTCGGAAACCACCACGTGGCGGCGGTTGCCGACCTTCTCAGGGGCCACGTGCTCGTAGGTGGAGGGGTTCTTCTCGACCGCCGAGACGTGCAGGCCGGCCTTGTGGGCGAACGCGGATTCGCCGACGTAGGGCGCGCCGCGGTCGGGCGCCCGGTTGAGGCGTTCGTCGAGCAGCCGCGACAGGTGCGTCAGCTTCGGCAGGTCCTTCTCGGTGACGCCCGTCTCGTAGCCCATCTTCAACACCAGCGAGGGTGCGATGCTGATGAGATTGGCGTTGCCGCACCGCTCGCCGAGGCCGTTCATGGTGCCTTGCACCTGGCGGACGCCTGCGCGCACCGCGGCCAAGGAGATGGCGACGCCGTTGCCGGTGTCGTCGTGGGCGTGGATGGCGAGGCGGCTGCCCGGCACCTTCTCCGTGACCCGCTTGACGATGTCCTCGACCTCGTGCGGCAGCGAGCCGCCGTTGGTGTCGCACAGCGCGATCCAGCGGGCGCCGGAATCAAATGCCGCCTCGACGCAGCGGAGCGCGAATTTCGCATTCGACTTGAAGCCGTCGAAGAAGTGCTCGGCGTCGAAGATCACTTCCTCGGCCTTGGCCGCCGCCGCGGCGACGCTGTCGGCGATCATCGCCACGTTCTCGTCCGGCGTGATCGCCAGCGCCACCTTGACGTGGAAGTCCCAGGTCTTGCCGACCATGCACACGGCGCGGGTGCCAGCCGCCAACAGCGCGGCGAGGCCGGGGTCGTTGGCGGCGCTGCGGCCCGAGCGCCTGGTCATGCCGAAGGCGACCAGCGTCGAGCGCTTGAGTTTGGGCGGGTCGGCGAAGAACGCGTCGTCGGTGGGGTTCGCGCCCGGCCAGCCGCCCTCGATGTAGTCGATGCCGACGTTGTCGAGCTCCTTCGACAGCATCGCCTTGTCGGCGGGGCCGAAGTCGACGCCGACCGTCTGCGCGCCGTCGCGCAGCGTGGTGTCGAATAGATAGACGCGGTTGTCGGCCATGGTCCGGCGGTTTTTCTTATCGCCCAGGTGGAAGGCCGGAGAATGCCGAATTTACGCGGCCGGCTCAAGGGCTTAGGCAAAATCCCTGGGCCGTGTTAGCCTTCCCCGCCATGCCCGAGGAAGTCGTGCTGCTGACCGGCGAGGTGGAGGGCCCGCACTTCCGGGCCATCCTGCAGAGCGTCAACCGGTCGCTGATCGTGCACCACGCCGAGACCCTCGGGGCGCTCGCGGCGATCTGCGGCGTGCCGCCGCAGGGCGGCGGCTTGCGGCGGCTGGTGGCGTTCTCGACCGGCGTCGTCGTGCCCGCGGCGATCCTCGAAGGCTTGCGCACGCCCGCCTACAACTTCCATCCCGGCCCGCCCACCTATCCCGGCAGCCACGCCGCCAGCTTCGCCGTCTACGAGGGCGCCGAACGCTTCGGCGCCACCGTGCACGAGATGACGGCGAAGGTGGACTCCGGTCCGATCGTTGCCGTCGAGTGGTTCGCGATGCCGGCCAACGTGCGGTTCATGGACCTCGAGCTCGCGACCTACAAGGTGCTGCTGAAGCTGTTCGCCGAGCTTGCGCCGACGCTTGCCACCTCCGACGCGCCGCTGCCGCGGATCGACGTGAAATGGTCGGGCCGGCGCCGCACCAAGGCCGAGTTCGAGAAAATGAAGGTGCTCGAGGCCGACATGGACGAGGCGGAGATCCGGCTGCGCTATCGGGCGTTCGGGTGAAAGCGGGGCACCGTCCAGTCGACCGCCCCCTTTGTTGTCATTCCCGCGAATGCGGGAATCCAGTTTAATCAAAGTCCTGGACGCCCGCGTTCGCGGGCGTGACGATCTGGTGTGAACGGATTTTGCCCTATTGCCGCCGCCAAGTAGTGTTGCCGGCGGAATCTTCTAAGACGATCCCTTTTTTCAGAAGCTCGTCGCGGATGTGGTCGGCGCGCTTGAAGTCCTTGGCCTTTCGGGCTGCCGCGCGCCGCTCGATTAGGGATTCGATCTCGGCGTTAGTGAGTCCATCTATGCCTTCTGGTTTCCATCGGCGCCATTCTTCTGGATCTTGCTGTATGAGCCCTAGCAACCGTCCCCCAGCGACGAGCTTACCAGCCAGTTCGGCGACTCTCTTCCGGTCGATCTTAGTTTCCGGCGCAGTGGCATTGTTAAGATCACTAGCGATGTCGTGCAAGCGTCTGATAGCCATTGGCGTATCAAGGTCATCGCCAAGCTCAATCACTATTTCTTCGGGTGGATCGACGTCACAAGGTTCTGCATTTTGTTTGGCGATACGAACCGCCGTGTAAAAACGATCGAGCTCAGCTCTGGCTGAAACGAGTCCTCGCTTGGTGAAATCGAGTGGTTGCCGATAATGGGTTTTGAGCAAAAGGAAACGGATTACCTCGCCTGGGAATTCTCGCAATAGATCGTGCACGGTGTAGAAGTTGCCGAGGCTCTTCGACATCTTCTCGCCCTCGGCCATCAGGTAGCCGTTGTGCATCCAGTACTTGGCGAACGCGTCCTTGCCGCGCACGCACGTCGATTGCGCGATCTCGTTCTCGTGGTGGGGGAAGATCAAGTCCTGACCGCCGCCGTGGATGTCGAACGACTTGCCGAGGAACTTCTCGCTCATCGCCGAGCACTCGATATGCCAGCCCGGCCGGCCGCGCCCCCACGGACTTTTCCAGCCCGGTTGCTCCGGCGTCGACGGCTTCCACAGCACGAAGTCGGCGGGATCCTTCTTGTAGGGCGCCACCTCGACCCGGGCGCCGGCGACCAGCGCCTCGCGATCGAGCCGCGACAGCCGCCCGTAGTCCGCCATCGAGGAGACGCTGAAGAGGACATGGCCCTTTGCATCCCCTGGCGCCTCGTAGGCATGGCCCTTGGCCAGCAACTCCTTTACCAGCGCGATCATCTCGGCGATGTGCTCGGTCGCCTTCGGCTCGGCGTCCGGCTCGAGCACACCCAGCGCCTTCATGTCGGCATGGAAGGCGTCGGTGGTGCGCCTGGTGATGGCGTCGATCGGCTCGCCGGTTTCCTTGGAAGCGGCGATGATCTTGTCGTCGACGTCGGTGATGTTGCGGACGTAGGTAATCTTGGCTCCTTGGGGTTCGTAAATGTGTTTTAATAGCCGATAGAGCACGTCGAACACCACCACCGGCCGGGCGTTGCCGATGTGGGCGTAGTCGTAGACGGTCGGCCCGCACACATACATCCGCACGTGCTTCGGGTCGCGCGGCTCGAACGTCACCTTGTCGCGCCTGAGCGTGT
The DNA here is from genome assembly GCA_016187325.1 of Rhodospirillales bacterium. Lineage (GTDB taxonomy): Bacteria > Pseudomonadota > Alphaproteobacteria > Rhodospirillales > Casp-alpha2 > JACPJY01. Next base: position 3,768 of record JACPJY010000028.1, read on the forward strand.
CGTAGATTTTAAGCGCCATCGGCGCTTTCCCCTCCCGTCCTCGCCGTCACGCCTTTTCCTTGAAGCCGTTGGTGATCGGGTAGCGGCGGTCGCGGCCGAAGGCGCGGCGCGTGATCTTCACCCCCGGCGGCGCCTGCCGGCGCTTGTATTCGGCGCGGTCGACCATGCGCCAGACGCGCGCCGTGGTCGCCCGGTCGATGCCCTTGGCGGCGATCTCGTCGATCGACATCTCTTTTTCGATCAGGCATTCGAGGATGGCGTCGAGCTGGCCATAGGGCGGCAGCGTGTCCTGGTCGGTCTGATTGGGCTTCAGCTCGGCCGACGGCGGTTTGGTGATGACGCGCTCGGGGATCACCCGGCCCTTCGGGCCCTTGGCGCCGTCCGGCAGGTGGGCGTTGCGCCAGCGGGCGAGCTCGAACACGGTCATCTTGTAGACGTCCTTCAGCACCGAGTAGCCGCCGCACATGTCGCCGTAAAGGGTCGCGTAGCCGACGCTCATCTCGGATTTGTTGCCGGTCGAGACGACCATGAACCCGAACTTGTTGGAGAGCGCCATCAGCGTCATGCCGCGGGCGCGCGCCTGGATGTTCTCCTCGGTTTCATCCGGCGCCTTGCCGGCGAATACGTCCCTCAGCATGGCGGCGAACGCGTTCATCGCCGGCTCGATGGAGATGGTGTCGAATTTTATTCCCAATCGTTTGGCAACCGCGGTCGCGTCCTCGACGCTTTCGCGCGACGTATAGGGCGAAGGCATCATCACCCCGTGCACACGGTCGGGCCCCAGCGCGTCGACCGCGACGGCGGCGGTGAGCCCGCTGTCGATGCCGCCGGAAAGCCCGATCAGCACCCCAGGGAAGCCGTTCTTGCCGACGTAGTCGCGCAAGCCCAGCAGCAGCGCCCGGTAGATCGAATCCAACAGCGCCGGCTCGGGCGCCACCTCGGCTTGCGCGCAGCTCCAGCCGCCATCGGCGCGCGACCAGTTGGTGA
>JACPJY010000210.1 GCA_016187325.1 Rhodospirillales bacterium
GCCTTGAGGACCGCGAAGATCGCCTGGCAGTATTTCAGGTCCGGCTTGTCGCGGGTGGAGCCGAGCGCCGAGCACGGCGTCTTGGCGACCTTCTCCAGGTTGGCCGCCGACTCCTTGCCGAGATCGATGAAGTCCTCGTTGACGATGCCGCGCACGCCGTGGAAGGCGCCGTAGACGCCGGTGATTCCCTTGACCTTCTTGGCGGCGAGCACGGCGCCGACCAGCGATTCGTTGATCACCGCCGTCGGGCCGCCGCCCTGGGCGATCAGCACCTTGCCCTTGATCATCTTAAGTCGTTCCTCCCGGTTCCCTGTTGAAGCGATTTTAGGGCAGGGCGAGCCGCCTGTAACCCCTGCGAATGCACCGGTTAGGGCGGGGAAGTGCTTGAATTTTCGGCCCCGCCCGTATACCTAGCGGTGGCCTCGCGTCCCCATCGTCTAGAGGCCTAGGACTCCACTCTTTCAAGGTGGCAACACGGGTTCGAATCCCGTTGGGGACGCCATTCTTGGGCCCGCCCGTGGAGGGGACATGCCGACATCCGCCGCCAAGCTGCCGATGGCACGGACTATCGCCCGCGCCTACGGCAGCTTGGTTGAGAACCCCGGGTTGTTCGCGCGGGCGGGATGGGCGTGGATGGCCGTCGCCTATACCGCCCAGTTGGCGAGCGCCGTCTTCGCCGTCCGCTACGCGGGCACCACGGCGCATCTGCTGGCATTGACCGCCTTCGCCGTGCAGTGGCACCGCGGAATCATGTTGGGCGAGCGCCCCCGGGGCTTGATTCATCTGCGCGTCGGCCGAGAGGAGGCGCGCTATTTCCTGTTGGGCCTATTGTTGACGGTGGCGATCCTCGGGCCGCCGTACCTCCTTTGGCGGCAGGCGGTGGCCGCACTGCCGCATGCGTCGGGGTTGACGGCGGCGCTGATCATGGTGGGCATTCTGGCCGTCGTCGCGGCGATCCTGATCGCCGTCACCCGGCTGACGCTCGTCTACCCGGCGACCGCCATCGGCGCGTTCGCGTTCGGATTTGAGCGCTCGTGGCGACTGACCCACGGCAACACATGGCGCATCCTCGGCGGCGCCGTGCTGGCGATCCTGCCGTGGACGGCGATCTCGATGACGCTGGACACCCTGTTCAAGGATATGGCGGCGGCTCCCGGCGCGTTGACGGCGACGGCGCTGCTGTTGGCAGCGGAGATCGCGATCTCGTTCGCCGAGATCGCGGTGTGCGCGGCGTTCTTGTCCTACGCCTACGAGTTCATCGTTGGTGGCAAAGAAGCGGAGGTTCGACTCGACGCTCAGGCGTAGGCGGCGCGGCCGCCGGTCCTGCGGAACAGCGCCTCGATCTCCTTGTCCATGCGGCCGAACGACAGGATGTTGGTGTTGGGCTTGCCGAACAGATAGCCCTGCACGTACTCGACGCCGCATTCGCGCACGAATTCGAGGCCCTGCGGGCTGTCCACCATTTCGGCGATGGTGTGCACGCCCAACTCCGAGCAAAAGCGCGCCAGCGCCTTCAGGAACGCCTTGCCCTTGGCCGCCTTCTGCGCGTTCTGGATGGCCGAGCCGTCGAGCTTGACCACGTCGACCTCGAGGGTGCTCAGGTATTGGAAGCTGGCGGCGCCGGCGCCGAAGTCGTCGAGGCAAACCTCGTAGCCGTCCTTGCGCAGGCGCTGGATGAACTTGTTGGCGGACTCAAGATCGGCCATGCGCGCCGATTCCGTGATCTCGAAGATGACCCGACTGCTCGCCCACTCGTTCTGCTGCAGGAGAGTATCCAATCCGGCAAGGTACTTCTCGTCGCCGACGGAATGACCCGAGATGTTGACCGCCGCCTGGTAGCGGTCGGGGATGTTGGCGAGGTGGGCAACGACCTTGCCCGCCATCGCCAGGTCGAATTCCGGGATAAGTCCGGCCTCCTCGGCGAAGGTGATGGTCTCGAACGGCGACACCCCGGACGCATCCTTGCGGAAGCGGACCAGCGCCTCGTAATGGTGAATATCGCCGGTGATGGTGTGCAGGATCGGGTGGAAGGCTACGTCGAACTCGGCCGCCGCCACCAGCCGGCGGAAGTCGCGTACCCGGTCGGCGGTCTGGTCGATCAGCGACGAGAACGAGGTAGCCAGGTTCTTGAGGTCGAATTCGCCCTTCTCGGACTTCTGGAACATGCGGAGCGTATACGAAAGCCCGCTGGCGATGTCGTCGGCACTCACCTCTTCCTTGGCGACCTGGAGGCTGGCGGCCTCGGCGGCGACGCCCTGGCCGGTCGGATCGGCTTCCCGGGAGAATTCGGAAAGCTTCTTTTCGACTTCCTTGACGTCGACGCTGACGTCGTGGACCAGACTGTATTTGCCTTCGCCAATCCGGGA
>JACPJY010000182.1 GCA_016187325.1 Rhodospirillales bacterium
GAAGCCGACGACGTGATCTCGCGCCGCAAGGCGGCGATGACGCAGAATTGACGCGCCCACGCATGAACCCGGGGAAACGGAGACCGACCGATGGCCAGTGATGCGTTGCACGCGCCGCGCGAGCGGCTGACCAAGAAGACGCTGGCGCTGCACCAGGCGATCTCGTCGCTGATCGAGGAGCTGGAGGCCGTCGACTGGTACCGCCAGCGCGCCGACGACTGCGAGGACGCGGACCTGAAGGCGATTCTGCTACACAACATGCGCGAGGAGATGGAGCACGCCTCGATGGTGCTGGAATGGATCCGCCGCAACGACAAGGACTTCGCCAAGGAGCTCGAGGACAACCTGTTCAAGGACGGCCCGATCGCCGGCCAGCACGGCTGACGGCGCCGCGGAGTCCCGGGAAAAAAGCCGGGCCCCGAAGGGCCCGGCGAGTTCAACAGGGAGGCTTCACGTCTGGGAGACGCGAGGGGTCGCCCGGGGGGCGAGCGATCCCTCATTTTCCAGGTTTTGCGCCTGGAAATCGCTGGATCAGGAACCCAGCGAATTCAACGTCATGCTGCATAGCAGCATGGTATGCGCGTTATATAATGACCGGCCTATGGCTGCGCCACCCTCATTGCGGCAGCCCAGCCATGCAACGGACACATGGCTCCGGCGGCGCCGGCGCCGTTCACGGCCGGCCGGCGACGCGGCTCACGCCACGCCTTCGGCGATCTTGCTCACCAAGAAGTCGCGGAGCACGGCGATCCGCTTCGATTTCCGGAGCTCCTCGGGGTACACGAAGTAGGCGTCGATCGACGGTCCGCGGATCTCGGGCAGCACCTCGACCAGGTTGCCGGCCTCGCGGCTCATGTAATCCGGCAGCGCGCCGATGCCGAGGCCGCTCTGCACGGCGCGGAAGATGCCGTAGATGCTGTTGACGCGCAAGATCGGCTGGCGCCGGCGGCCCGGCCTGGTGCCGACGTCCAAGAGCCAGTTGAGGTTCGAGACCGGCACCGGCGGCGACGCGTCGTCGCCGTAGACCACCAGCCGGTGACGGTCGAGGTCCTCAGGTCTCGCCGGCATGCCGTATTCCTTCAGGTACTCGGGCGCCGCGTAGACGTGATAGCGCAGCGTCAGCAGGTGGCGCTGGATCAGGTCCGGCTGCCGCGACGGGATCATGCGGATGGCGGCGTCGGCCTCGCGCATGGAGAGGTCGAGCTCGGTGTCGGCGAGCACCAGCGACACGTCGATGTCGGGATAGAGGGTCACGAACTCCTTGATCCTGGGCGTCAGCCAGATCGAGCCGAACGCCACCGTGGTGGTGATCTTCAGCTGCCCCTTCGGGCTCTCGCGGCTGTCGGTGATGCGCGCCTCGGTCATCGCCAGCTTGGCGAACACCTCGTGGGCGGTGCGGTAGAGGATCTCGCCCTGCTCGGTCAGCTTCAGGCCGCGGGCGTGGCGGTGGAACAGCTTCACCTGCAGGCTTTCCTCCAGCCCCGAGATCTGGCGGCTGACCGCCGACTGGCTGAGGTTCAGCGCGTCGCCGGCGCGGGTGAAGCTGCCGGCCTCGGCGACCGCGTGGAAGACCCGCAGTTTGTCCCAATCCATGACGATCGGCCTCGTTCCTTTCCAGGCCCGGCCTTCGGCCGGGCTGTTCCTCAGGTTGGCGTCACCCGCCCCACCCGTCATGGCCGGGCCGGCCCGCCAGGGCCGAGACCCGGCCATCCATACTTCCCGCGGTCGATAAGGGCCATGGATTGCCGGGTCTGGCCCTCGGGACTTCGTCCCTCGGGCACGCCCGGCAATGACGAACAAAAAGCGGCGACACCATCCCTACTCGCCCTACTCGGCGGCCTCGGCCTTCGAATCGTGCTCGGCCAGGAAGCGCTCGGCCTCGAGCGCGCCCATGCAGCCGGTGCCGGCGGCGGTCACCGCCTGGCGGTAGATCTTGTCCTGCACGTCGCCGGCGGCGAACACGCCCGGCACGTTGGTGGCGGTGCTGTCGGGCCTGGTCAGGATGTAGCCGCCGGAATCCATGTCGAGCTGGCCCTTGAACAGCTGCGAGTTCGGCGTGTGGCCGATGGCGATGAACACGCCGTCGAGCGCCATCTCCGAAGTCTTGCCGGTCTTGACGTTCTTGATCCGGATGCCGGTGACGCCGGGCGGCTTGCCGCCGCCGAGCACCTCGTCCAGCGCGCTGTCCCACACCACCTCGATCTTCGGGTTCTTGAACAGCCGGGCCTGCAGGATCTTCTCGGCGCGCAGCGCGTCGCGGCGGTGGATCAACGTCACCTTGGTGGCGAAGTTGGTCAGGAACAGCGCCTCCTCGACCGCGGTGTTGCCGCCGCCGATCACCGCCACCCGTTTGTCGCGGAAGAAGAATCCGTCGCAGGTGGCGCACGCCGAGACGCCGAAGCCCATGAACTTCTTCTCGCTCGCGAGCCCGAGCCAGCGGGCCGAGGCGCCGGTGCAGACGACCATGGTGTCGCCGGTATAGGTGTCGCCGGAATCGCCCTTGGCGCGGAACGGCCGCCGCGACAAGTCGACCTCGACGATGGTGTCCTCGACCATGCGCGCGCCGACGTGCCGGGCTTGCGCGTACATCTGCTCCATCAGCCACGGGCCCTGGATGACCTCGGCGAAGCCGGGGTAGTTCTCGACGTCGGTGGTGATGGTGAGCTGGCCGCCCGGCTGCAGGCCGCGCACCAGGATCGGCTTGCGGTTGGCGCGGGCGGCGTAGATGGCGGCGGTGTATCCGGCGGCGCCGGAGCCGACGATCAGGACTTGCGAGTGATGCGTTTCCGACATGGCGGCGGTGGTCCCATGCGACAGGTTGAGTGGTGCGGCAGGGCCGCCGCGCCGGTTTCCCCGGCTTCCCGCCGGATGCCCGGGAGGGGAAGACCCTTAAAATAGGAATACCCCGGCGATCAAGCAAGGCGGGAGGCCGCGGCCGGCGGAACCAATTGCCGGCACCTGGACGCCGGCATCGACCTCGCTTCCGTCTCGCCCGGTACTCGTCCGAATCTCGTCATAACCTCGTCATAACCTCGTCCGAACCTCATCAAAAACTCGTCCGAAACTCGTCCGAATCTCATCATTTTCCGCCCGCCGTTTCGGCCTAAGCCATTGATCCGCTGAGAGTCAGGCCTGGGAAATTTTTTTATTATCACCATTTCTCATCATTTTCGATTTTCGCCGACCGCCGCCTTCAATCCGAAACGGTGCAGCCCCCGCCGGTCGACGCTGGCGGGCGGTTGGCTGGAAGCGCCGGATCGCATCCCCGCATGGCAAGCGGCGGGACGGTCCCCGGTCCTTGTTCACGATGTCCAAGAGCGCGAATCGATAGTAGAACGAAAGTAGAACATATGCCGAGGCATTTGTCAAGCGGGGTGTCCAGACTTCTTGCGCGCCCCCCCCGGGATCGCCCGGGCCGCCGCCGGCCTTCGCCGGCCGAAAGCCGGCTTCGGCCGGCTGAAGGCCGGACGCCGCTCACCACAGCCGTTCGATGCCGTAGCGGTCGAAGTTGGCGTCGGCGCTGACCAGCGCCAGGCCCTCGCTGCGCGCCTGCGCCGCCAGCATGCGGTCGAACGGGTCGCGGTGGTCGGCGAACACCGGCAGCTCGCGCACCGCGACCGCATGGGCGAGCTCGACGGCCAGCACCCGGACGCCGTTGGCGGCGAACTCGCGCTCGAAAAACGGTCCCAGCGGCCGCGGCATGTCGAAGCGGCCGATGGCCGACTTGATGGCGACCTCCCAAGGCGTAATGGTGCTGACGACGATTTCGTTGTCGCCGTCGGCGAGGGCTTCGCGGGCCCGCCGCGACAGCCGTTCGTGCGGGTTGATCCACCACAGGAAGGCGTGGGTGTCGAGCAGCAGCCTCACTTGTAGAAGCTGTCCAGGATGTCGTCGGGCAGCGGGTCGTCGAAGTTGTCGTGGATGACGAACTGCCCGCGCGCCGAGCCGGGGACGCGGCGCTTCGGCTTCGCCGCGATCGGCACCAGCTTGGCGACCGGCATGCCGGCCTTGGCGACGACGATCTCCTCGCCGGCGCGGACGCGCGCGATCAGCTTCGAGAAATGCGTCTTCGCCTGGTGGATGTTGACGGTGGCGGCCATGGCGGACTCCCGTGAACTGCGAGGGTCCAGTATGGACTAAGTCCAGGACTTAGTCCAATCGCGCGGGCGATCGGCAGTTGCGGAATCGCGCGGGTGAGAGTCCAGGACGTCCGGCAACCGACCCTGAACCGCCCGGGCTGCCCCGGCAGCCGCCGGATCAACCGCGATCATTTTTTTCCGTCATTGCCGGGCGTGCCCGAGGGACGAAGTCCCGAGGGTCGACCCGGCAATCCACGGCCGTCTACACCGGCAGGGAAAAGAAAGCTGGATGGCCGGGTCGCGGCCCTGGCGGGCCGGCCCGGTCATGACGGTCTATGGTGTGGCACCCGCCCGGCTTGGATTCGGCCGCCGACCTCTCTAAGATAATTTCGCAACAAAATTGCGCGCCCCGGGGGCCGAGGGAAACAATCCATGCAGAAGGTCAAGCTCGACCGCATCGACCGCCGCATCCTGCACGACCTGCAGGCCGAGGGCCGCATCACCAACGTCGAGCTCAGCCGGCGCGCCGGCATCTCGGCGCCGCCGTGCCTGCGCCGGGTGCGGGCGCTGGAGGAGGCCGGCTTCATCCGCGGCTACCACGCGGATTTGGAGCCGAAGGCGCTCGGCTTCCACGTCACCGTGTTCGCGCAGGTCGGCCTGACGTCGCAGGCCGAGGCGGATCTGCAGGCGTTCGAGGCGACGGTCCGCCAATGGCCCGAAGTGCGCGAGTGCCACATGCTGGCCGGCGAGACGGATTTTTTGCTGAAGGTGGTCGCGCCAGACTGGGACGCCTACCAGGCGTTCCTGACCACCAGGCTGACGCCGGAGCCGAACGTCAGCCACGTCAAGTCGGCGCTCAGCATCCGCACCGCGAAGGCGGAGCCCGGCGTGCCGATCGACGTCAACGCGCCGGAGGAGGGGTGAGGGGCGGTTAGGGTGTGGACTCGTGAAAGCTAGAGAAGGACCAAACGTCAATTTTACCGGCATTGAACGAGAACCGGTATGCGCGGTCATTCTTGGAGAGCAGCAGACTTAAAAAAGCCTGGGCCTATCCCTGCGTGCTAGAGAGCGAGAAGGAGACGTGATGGTAGCGCAGCGTAGGGATTCTAATACACGTCGCAGAGTATTCTCTAGTAACACTCAGGTGCGAAATGGCCGACGGAGCGAAAAAGAAAATTGACCTCTCGATTCTTTCCCTCCACACGCATTGGATAACAGCCGATGCCGTAAAGGAGCGCATTCGCCTCGATGTAAAAGGCAGCGAAGGTCAGTTGTCGAGGGAGTTGGAAGCGCTGGGCCAGCACTTCTCCCGGATACAGGCCATGGTTGTATTCTATGGACTCCTCTACGTCGTCGTGGAGGGCTATCGAGAGCTAAAGTTGAAGGACGAGGCTATCGATGCGCTGCTCTGCAAAGACCAATACGAAAATCTGCTGCGCCGCTTTCGAAACGCAGTCTTCCATTTTCAGAAATACCCATTCGACAAGCGTCTCGTGGAATTCCTAATTGCGGAGAATAGTGAGCACTGGGTAAGGGAGTTGCACGGCGCTTTCTCCAGGTTCTTTATCGCAACGTTACCCATCAAGGATTCGCTCGACCGGATGAATAGACAGGGCGGGATCGAGAAAGCGATGCGCGAACTTTCGCAGTAGTCGCTGCGCCGGTTAGTCTATCATCGTTCCTACTGCATGGAGACTTTCAAGAAGTTGTCGAGCCGCATCTTGAGCCGGCCGAGAATCTTCTTATCGGAGACGGGAATATAATACGGCGAATACTTAATGTCCTGCGTTATTTTAGCGGTAACCTTTTCTCCATTTTGGAAGCTTTCGATTAAGTACCAACGCACCTTATCCCCTTCAATTGCCGCACAGTAGTAGTACATCAGGGGGTGCGGGATGAAGTAGAAGCCTCCAACCGACACTCGCTTAACACCGAGCGGGAGTTGGTCGATAGCGAAACGGCTTGTCTCGCCTGTGATGACGTTCGTATAGATAACCGGAAACATGAACGTGTTCGGGTCGATGAGCGTGTTCCCCTTGATGGGGCGTCCTTGACGGCCGGTAACGACACACTCCAGGGAGGCTAATACCCCCGTGGGAAAGAAGTAATCGTCGGGTGGCTCGATGCGTTGCGGCGGGTCAAGGCGGATTTCATCACGCCGGCTTTCATCGAGCTTTATTTGGCCAAGTGGCGCCTGTTGGATCACATCGTTAAGTGTGCGGCCATCTTGGAGGGCTGTCTTCTTAGCATAGTAATTCAATTGTGACTGCTCATCGGGCATTTCGAACCGCTCTCCGTCCGCGTACACTAACGTCACGTTCTCAACATTGGCTATGAGCGTCGGTTCGCCAATACTAACAGTTAGCGGAATTTCTTTCGGCGCCTCCTTCTTTCGCAGGGCGAAGAAGCTCGCTTGGGCCGGAAAGTGCATTCCCGCTTCATCGAACGTCACTGTGAAGAGGTCCACGCCATGGCGTTTCGCGACGCTGATGGCGCCATTCTGGAAGCCTGCGGTTGTGACGAACACTGCCTTGTTGGCGATTTGGTCCCGCGCCTTTAGCACAAAAGCATCCATGTCCGACGCCGCGGCCTTGCGCGTACGGTTCCTAACCTCGATGAGAACGATATAGCGAAGGGAGCCGAGTTTGAACCGCACTACTACGTCGAACTGGCGGCCGTTGATGATCTCGTTCCAGCGCACTTCGGCGTCGGCCGTCGTCACGGCATGGATGCCAGCGACAATGCGTTCCAGGTATTCGTCATCGCTTATCATCGGCACGAACCTATATTTTGCTTACGGCAGGCTAATGCCAAGAAAAGCTAACACACTTTTGACCGACTCGTAGGCAGGCCGTAACGCCGCCGTGGTTTGAATGGCCCCGCTTATACCGGTCAGCATTGTCTTTAGTTTGGTCGAATTCGGTTTTTCTTTTTGAAGTTCTTCTTTGGATTCGACCACCATTTCCTCAATCTCGGCCACGCTGAATGAAGCCGTATCCTTTATCCCGGCTAACCCAGTATGAACTGTATCAAGTGCCTTTATAATTTGCTCTTTAGCAAATGCGTCAATCGAAATAGTCACCGATGCCTGTGAGCCTGTCTGGAAAACTCCGACGTCCCCTTCAATAGTGATTGAAGGCGGCCCCGACGAAATAGCTTTGGCAGGATTTCTGAGCGTAGCCGTATAAAGAGTTATTTCCGAGCGCAATTTCCGAAACATAAGGTCAACGGCTTTACCAAACTCAGCGTTACCTATTTGGTGAAAGGATGTCCCGGCACCTCGTGCGGGTTGTTTTAGAGGGGGACGACCATTGAGATAACGCCTTTGTTTGGCAACTTCTGCATTCAACAATTCTTCGAGAAACGTCCTCAGCTCCGTCTCAAAATCCTCCGTCGCACTGATACCAAGCATGGAGATAACGCGCTTCGCCCTATTAAGGGCGATTTCACCACGAATTCGAATATCGTTTCCGTGAAGCACTCCCACTTGCCGCGCCGCCATTGAGGATTGAATTATGCCGCGCCTGGTAAATTCATTAAGGCCGGCAAGAACATCCCTATTGATCTGGTCGTCTTGGTCTGCGAATGCCAAAGCGATCTGTTCTTTCGTTATTTTTTTAAAGTTATCGTCAAGCATGACAATCCTTAACGTTGGCATACGTCTTCGCTCACCGCCCCGTCTTCCCCTTCGACCTCGCAAGCTCGCGGACCTCGGCGAGCGTACGGACAAGCCTTTCGGCGATTTTCTTGCGGTCGGCGGGCGGCAGCGCGCCGAGGCGGCCGGCGTCGGATGCTTCGATGGTGGCGATCTTGGCGCACCGCACCATCGACGGCGCCGGAAGACCGGACGCGGCCAGATCGGAAATGGGCACGTCGCCGCTCCAACGGCGGTTGTCGGCGCTGGTGATCATGACCACCCAGAGAAGGCCGTGCGCCGCCTGCAGGCCTCCGGCGGCCACAACAAGCGCCGGCCGGTATTGGCGCACCGGGCGGTCGGTGTAGGGAAACGGCACCCGGACGATGTCCCAGGGCTCAAAGGTCCTTGTAGGCACGCCGATCGTTCTCCGAGTTCCATTCGTCAAAGACCGCGAACGGATCGTCGGCCGGCGCGCCGCCGGCTTTTGTGACGATGACGCGGCCGCGCTCGATACTGTAGGCGAGCGCGTCGCCGGCGCGTACGCGAAGCGCCTCCCGCACCGCCTTGGGGACGGTGGTTTGCGCCTTGCTGGTGATTCTGCTGGTGATCATGCTTGTCGCTCTGATGTAAGGATATTCCTTACAATAGGAGCTGTCCCTCCGCCGTGTCAAGGTTTGCCGGTCCGGCCGTATCGTGGCCCGCGTATCGCGCACGGTCGTTCCGGATTCCGGATCGTAAAGCTCGCTAGGCCAAAATTCGTTTACTGAAAATCGTCACGCCCGGGTAAGCGGGCGTCAAGGCTATTGAGAAAAGCTGGATTCCCGCTTTCGCGGGAATGACGGATGGGCAAGCTACTCCCCGCTCACCGCGACGAACGTCACCTCGATGATCTCGTAGGACTTGCCGCCCGACGGCGTCGACACCTCGACCACGTCGCCGGCTGTCTTGCCGATCAGCGCGCGCGCCAGCGGCGAGGTGATCGAGAGGCGGCCGTTGGAGGCGTTGGCCTCGTGGCTGCCGACGATCATGTAGGTGACCTCGTCGTCGGTGTCGCCGTCAGCCAGCATCACCGTGGCGCCGAACTTGACCGTCGAGCCGGAGAGCTTGGAGACGTCGATGACGTCGGCGCGGCTGATCACGTCCTCGAGCTCGGCCAGGCGCCCCTCGACGAAGCTCTGGCGCTCCTTGGCGGCGTGGTATTCGGCGTTCTCGGCGATGTCGCCGTGCTCGCGGGCGGCCTCCAGGGCCTTCGAGATCGCCGGCCGCTCGCGGTTCTTCAGCCGGTCGAGCTCGGCGTGCAGGCTCTTCAGCCCATCGGCGGTCATCGGTACCTTGTCCATCGTCGCTTCCGTCGGCTTTCGTTGCGGTTGGAGCCTCAGAACGAAGCTTCAAAATAAGCCTGCAGCGGCGCCACTTCAAGGCTGCCCCGCCGCAACGCCTCGATGGCGCGCACGGCCGCCGAGGCGCCGGTCATGGTCGTATAATGGGGCACGTTTTCGACCAGCGCCGAGCGGCGGATCGAATACGAGTCCGCGATCGCGCGGGCGCCGGCGGTGGTGTTGATGATCAGCTGGATGCCGCCGGCCTCGATGGCGTCGACGCAGTGCGGCGGGCCTTCCTGCACCTTGTTGACGCGCTCGACGCTAAGGCCCTCCCGGCTGAGGAAGGCTTGCGTGCCGCCGGTCGCCATCAGCCGGAAGCCGAGCCCGGCGAGGCGGCGGGCGAGCGGCAACGCCGCCCGTTTGTCCGAATCCTTGACCGAGATGAACGCCGTGCCGGCGAGCGGCAGCCGGGTGCCGGCGCCGAGCTGCGACTTGGCGAAGGCGCGCTCGAAGTCGGCATCGATGCCCATCACCTCGCCGGTCGACTTCATCTCGGGGCCGAGGATGACGTCGACGCCGGGGAAGCGCGCGAACGGGAACACCGCCTCCTTGACCGCGATGTGGCGGCCGCGGGCGGCGCGCTTGAGGTCGAACGACTTCAGCTTCTCGCCCACCATCACCCGGGTCGCGATCTTGGCCACCGCGACGCCGGTCGCCTTGGCGACGAACGGCACCGTGCGGCTGGCGCGCGGGTTGACCTCGAGGATGTAGACGTCGTCGCCCTTGATGGCGTACTGCACGTTCATCAGCCCGACGACGCCCAGGGACTTCGCCAGCAGCGCCGTCTGGCGCTCCAATTCGGCGATCAGCGCCTTGGACAACGAATACGGCGGCAGCGAGCACGCCGAATCGCCGGAGTGGATGCCGGCCTCCTCGACGTGCTGCATGATGCCGGCGACGAATACGTCGTCGCCGTCGGCGATGGCGTCGACGTCGATCTCGATGGCGTCCTGCAGGAACGAATCCAGCAGCACCGGGTTGTTGCCGGAGACGCGCACCGCCTCGGCCATGTAGCGC
>JACPJY010000183.1 GCA_016187325.1 Rhodospirillales bacterium
CGCAATCTCGGCACCGTTCATCAGACTCAGCCGGCCGGTGGTCAGCGTGCCGGTCTTGTCGAACGCCACGGTATCGACTTGCGCCAGACGTTCCAGCCCGTCCGCGGATTTAAGCAGCACGCCATGGCGCAGCAGCCGGCCCGACGCCACCACCTGAACCGCCGGCACGGCAAGACCGAGCGCGCACGGGCAAGTGATGATGAGCACGGCAATGGCGACCATCATCGCCGCTTCCCAGCCGATGCCGCCGATCAGCCACCAGCCGACGAAGGCCGACGCCGCCAGCGCGTGCACCGCCGGCGCGTAAACACGGGCCACCCGGTCGGCGATCCGCACGTAGCGGGCGCGGCCCTGCTCCGCCGCTTCCATCAGGCGCACGATCTCGGCCAGCAGGGTGCCCTCGCCGACCGCCGTCACGGTGATGGTGATCGGCGCCGCCAGATTGAGGGTGCCGGCGAACACCTTGTCGCCGGCCTTGGCCTGTCGCGGTAGGCTTTCGCCGGTCACCAAGCTGGTGTCGAGTTCCGTGACGCCGTCGGCGATGGCACCGTCCGCCGGGATGCGGTCGCCAGCGGCGACGGCGAGCGTCATGCCGGCCTCGACCTCCGTCAGCGCGACGGTACGGCGGCGGCCGGCGGCTTCGATCACTTCGGCGGTGCCGCCGGCCAATGTCAGCAGGTGCTCGGCCGCCGAGCGGGCCTTGGCCCGCGCCCGTCGGTCGAGATAGCGGCCGACCAGCAGGAAGAACAGCAGCGTCACCGAGGCGTCGAAATAGGCGTGCTGGCCGCCGTGTATGGTCTGATACAGGCTCATGGCAGCGGCCAGCACGACCGCCAGCGAGATCGGCACATCCATGTTGAGAGCCCGCGATTTCAGCGCGCTCCAGGCCGAGCGGAAGAACGGCTGGCCGGCATAGGCGACTGCCGGCAGCGCGATCAGCGCCGACAGCCAGTGGAACAGCGTGCGCGTCGCCTCGCCCATGCCGCCGCCGTGGCCGGCCCACACCGACACCGACAACAGCATGACGTTTCCAGCGGCGAACCCGGCGACCGCCATCGCCGTCAGCAACCGACGTTCTTCGCCGCCGCCGTCGCCGGCGAGGCGGCCGGCGTCATACGGCGCCGCCGGGTAGCCGAGCGTCGTCACCCGTTCGATCAGCGCCTGCGCCGTCGTCTCGGTGCCCCGCCATTCGACGACCAGGCGCCGGGTGCTGAGGTTGACCCGCGCCCGCGCCACGCCGGGCATGGCGTGGAGCGCGTCCTCGATGCGGCGGATGCAATGGGCGCAGTGGACGTTTTGCACCATCAGGTGGAGCTTCTTGAGGTCGCCGCCGAGCTCGACCACGAACGGCACCGGCCCGGCGGGCGTGGCGATCGGTTGTTGCGCCATCCTGGCGATTGCTTCGCCGTCGGGGGGAGTCATCGCTTCACCATGATTTCGTGATCCATGCGGAACACCGGCTGGCCGTCGCGCGCCGCCTCGACGATCCCGTACCAGCGCCCGGCCAACGGCAGCGCCGCGGCGCCGGCGTAGGTGCCGGGCGTCCGTTCAGCCAGCGTCGCGATGCGCTCTTGCTCATCGCCGATGGGACGGCGGAAGGTGATGCGCGTCCGCAAGCCTTCGACCGGCGTGCCACCCGGGGCGGCGATGCAAACGACGACCGTTTCGCCGGCGGCGTCGAGGGAAAGCGTGCTGAGCCAGCCCAGCGCCTTCTGGTGGCGTGCCGTCTCCAGCACCTGGTTGTATCTGAGCCCGGTGTCGTAGGCGCGGCCGGTAGCCAGCCCCGGCCAAGTTTCGAGGGCGAAGAACACCAACGCCCCGTTGGCCGCGAACACGACGCCGAAGAACGCCAGCATGCCGACCAGCACCATACGCCCGGTGATGACGCGTTCGCCGCTCATTTCCCCGGTCCCCGGAGCACGCTGTCGTAGGTCGCGGTGCGCTTGCTGTGGACGTCGGTGAGCACGAAGCGGATCGGCGCCGATTCCGACTTCAGCACCCCCGGCGGCGATGTTACCAGCAGCCGGAACGTCTGCACCCGGTCGTGGTTGACGGTGACCGTCGCCGTCGGCTGTTCCACGACGTCGGAGCCGACCACGGTCAGGTGCAGGCCCTCGATGCCTTCGGCGGCGATGGTGAACGTCCGTTGCGCGTGCGCCTTGTTCAGCACCTTGAAGGTGAATCCGTTGCGGATGCCGCCGTCGGTGAGCTTCGTGAACAGCGGGTTGCGGTCGCGCAGCACGTTGATGTCGAGGTCGGAACGCGTCAGCAGCTGGAACAGCATGATGCCGCCGACCAGCGCCAGGAGGGCAGCGTAAAGTACCGTGCGCGGCCTGACCAGGTGGACCGGCTTTTTTTCGCCGAGCGCGCGGCTGGCGGCGGTGGCCACCGAATCGTAGTCGATCAGGCCGCGCGGGCGGCCGACCTTCTGCATCACGTCGTCGCAGGCGTCGATGCACAGCGCACAAGTGATGCACTCGAGCTGCTGGCCGTCGCGGATGTCGATGCCCATCGGGCAACTGACGACGCACGCCTTGCAGTCGACGCAATCGCCACGATTGTCCCAGCTTTCCCCCTTGCGATAGGGTGCGCGCGGCTCGCCGCGATCGGCCCGGTAGGTGACGGTGAACGATTCCTCGTCCATCATCGCGCCCTGGATGCGCGGCCACGGGCACATGTAGGTGCACACCTGCTCGCGCATGAAGCCGCCGAGGGTGAACGTCGTGAAGGTGAGGATGCCGACGGTAACGTAGGCGACCGGCGCGGCCTGCAACGTCGCAAGCTCACGCGCCAGCGTCGGCGCATCGGCAAAATAGAACACCCAGGCGCCGCCGGTTCCCATGGCGATCACCAGCCAGATGACGTATTTGAGCACACGCTTGGCGATCTTTTCGGCCGCCATCGGCGCCGCATCGAGACGGATGCGCGCCCCGCGGTCGCCTTCGATCCAGCGCTCGACCACCAAAAACAAATCCGTCCACACGGTCTGCGGGCACATGTAGCCGCACCACGC
>JACPJY010000166.1 GCA_016187325.1 Rhodospirillales bacterium
ATGGGATTCGACGGCAAGACGCTGATCCACCCCAAGACCATCAACATCGCCAACGAGGCTTTTGCGCCATCGCCGGAAGAGGTTGGGTGGTCGAGGAAGATCATCGCTGCCCATGCGGCGGCGGCCAAGCAGGGGAAGGGCATCGTCGTCGTCGACGGCAAGCTGATCGAGAATTTGCACGTTCTGGAAGCGCAGCGGCTGGTGACGCTCGCCGACGCCATCCGGGAAATGGAGCAGGCGGTGACCTGAGGCCTGTCCGATGGGCGTCACATCCGACCCGAAATCCAGCGCGAAATCCAGCCAGGGCAATTTCTTCGAGGATTTCTCGCTCGGTCAGGAGATCGTGCATGCGACGCCGCGGACGCTGACGGCGGGCGACGCGGCGGTCTATACGGCCCTCTACGGATCGCGCTTCGTCATGTCGTCGTCGGACGCGTTCGCCCGCGCCGTCGGGTTGAAGGCCGCGCCCCTCGACGATCTCCTGGTTTTCCACGTGGTTTTCGGCAAGACGGTGGCCGACGTGTCCGTGAACGCGCTCGCCAACCTCGGCTACGCGGCCGGCGTGTTCGGGGCGCCGGTCTACGCCGGCGACACGCTCGCCGTCATCTCGACGGTGATCGGACTGAAAGAGAACCGAGACAACAGGGCCGGGATCGTCTACGTGCGCTCGGTCGGCCGCAACCAGAGGCGCGAGATGGTAGTCGATTACGTGCGCTGGGTGATGGTGCCGAAGCGCGACCCCCATGCGCCGAGGCCTGGGGCGCCGCCGGCGGCGGCGGTGCCTGAGCTGCTCGAAGCAGTAGCGGCTGAGGCGCTCAAGGTACCCGCCGGTTTCGACCGCGGCGGCTATGACACGGTCGCCGCCGGCGGCCCGCACCTGTGGGACGCCTATCGGACGGGCGACCGCATCGACCATCTCGACGGGATCACCATCGAGGAGGCCGACCATATGACCGCGGCGCGGCTCTACCAAAACAGCGCACGAGTGCATTTCAACCAGCACGCCGAGAGGAGCGGCCGCTTCGGCCGCCGCATCGTTTATGGCGGCCACGTCATCAGCATCGCCCGGGCGCTGTCGTTCAACGGCCTCGCCAATGCCTTCAGGATCGCCGCCATCAACGGCGGTCGTCATGTGGCGCCGAGCTTCGCCGGCGACACCATCTACGCGTGGTCGGAGGTGCTGGCCAAGGCGGCGCTGCCGGGCAGGGCCGATATCGGCGCGCTCAGGCTGCGCACGGTGGCAACCAAGGATCGGCGGGCGGACGATTTCCCGGGCCGCGGCGCCGACGGCGCCTACGACCCGGCGGTGGTGCTCGATTTCGATTACTGGGCGCTGATGCCGCGGCAGGCGGCTGGGGATTGATTTCGGCAAAGGAAGAGGTGTCAGGTACGTAGGTCCTGGGAAACCTCCGTAACGCGCCGCCGAAACAACGCTCCTGACACCTCTTGGAGCCGGCCAGGCTCCGTGCACTTGAAAGCGGCGGCTACGATCGACCCTCCCCTCCATGGACGCACCCTGGGCAGAGATAGCCCTTGGAGAGGTGGTCGTGGTTTCGTTTCGGGAAGTTGCCCCCCCTTCACGAACCGCCGAAGCAAAACACCCCTCGCGCGCGCGACCTTTCCTGCGATACCGGCCAGGGGCGGAGCCCCCGCCGATACGACCCGGAAACCGGAAGGTTCCCGGATCGGCGATCCGGCCTGCAAGCAGACCGGGCCGCCTGCCGTGGACCCTTGGCCACCCGCCGGCTTGCGCCGGTGAATGACCCCGGACCCCACGGAGCCGGCCAGCCTCCACCAGGGAGAGCGGCCGGCCCGCGAAAAGCCGCCTCGCGGTCAACGAGGCTTTTGCCGGCTTCCGTTCGTCACCGGCGGCCGAAGCCGGGCGGCGCCTTAGGAAGCCTGCCCCGGGCTCGACGGGTGCATGAGCATCCGCGTCGCCTGGGAGCGACTCGCCGCTGCCGCAAGCCGCGGAACCCCGAAGGGTGGCGCGGCCACACGACAACAACTCGCCGCATCGACGCTTTCGCGTGCACTTGGCATGATGAAAATCTGGTTCGCCAAATTCAATTAAAAACGGAACGTAATGCTAAATATTCTGTGCATAACTGTTGTAAATTTTCACAATTCTCCCACAAGTTATCCACATAACTATTCACAGCTATAATAATGAAGAAGTAAAACCAACGAATTGTATTGGCGGGGTCAGAAGCCGCCCCCGCCGGCGTCAAACCCCCCGTAGTCGCCGCGGGCGGCGTCCAGCAAGTCGGCCAATTGTATTCTTGTAGAGCTTCTTTATTCCGCGGCGAACATTGACTTAGCTCGGGCGGGCGTTTACCAATTTATTTGGTTCGGCGGCGCTGCCAAGGCGTTTGTCCGTCCTACGAGGATCAGCCTATGGCACCCGGTAACCGGCCGCTGTCACCGCATCTCCAGGTTTATCGGCCGCAGATCACTTCGTTGCTGTCGATCTTGCACCGGATCACCGGCGTCGCCCTGGTCGGCGGCGCGCTCATATTCACTTACTGGATTTCGTCGGCCACCTATGGGCCGGAGGTTTTTGCACAAGCCCAGTCGATCCTCGGCTCGTGGTTCGGACGCCTGGTGCTGCTGGGGATGACGTTCGCGCTCTACTATCATCTCGCCAACGGCATCCGCCACATGGCCTGGGACGTCGGCTGGGGTTATGAGATGCCTAAGCTCCGGCTCACCGGCTGGCTGGTGGTGCTGTTCTCGGGCGGCATGACGGTACTGACGTTCGCCGCCGCTTATGTCGTCGCCGGCGCCAAATGATGGAATTCCGCTCATCCCTCGGCCGGGTCCGCGGCCTCGGCAACAGCAAGGAAGGCGGCATCGGCCACTGGTGGGCGGAGCGGCTCGCCGCCGTCGCCTTGGTGCCGCTGACGTTGTGGTTCGTCTACTCCGCCGTCTTGATGACCGGCGCCGACGCCGCCCAATTCAAGGCCTGGGTCGGCGCCTACGGCAATCCGGTGCTGCTGATCCTGTTCACCATCGCCGTCTATCACCACGGGCAGATGGCCCTGACGGTGATCATCGAGGATTACGTCCATCACGAAGCGGCCAACCTCATCGCCCTGGTGCTGGTGAAGCTGGGGGCGTTCTTCTGCGCCACCTACACCATCTTCTGCATCGTCCGGTTGACGTTCGGGGGCTGATGCGCCGTGGCCAAGGCTTACGAGATCACCGATCACAAATATGACGTCATCGTCGTCGGCGCCGGCGGCGCCGGCTTGCGCGCCACCCTCGGCATGGCGACAACGGGGCTGAAGACCGGTTGTATCACCAAAGTGTTCCCGACGCGCTCGCACACCGTCGCCGCGCAAGGCGGCATCGCGGCGGCTCTCGCCAATCCCGCCGAGGATAATTGGCGTTGGCACATGTACGATACGGTCAAAGGATCCGACTGGCTCGGCGACCAGGACGCCATTGAGTACATGTGCCGCGAGGCGGTGCCCGCCGTCTATGAGTTGGAGCACTTCGGCCTGCCGTTCTCACGAACGCCCGACGGCAAGATCTACCAGCGCCCCTTCGGCGGCCACATGCGCAACTTCGGCGAGGCACCGGTGCAGCGCGCCTGCGCCGCCGCCGACAGGACCGGCCATGCCATGCTGCACACCCTTTACCAGCAGAGCCTGAAGCACGATGCGGAGTTTTTCGTCGAGTACTTCGCCATCGACCTGATCATGGGCGCCGACGGCGCCTGCCAGGGCGTGATCGCGTGGAACCTGGACGACGGCACCATCCACCGCTTTCACGCGCATCTGGTGGTCTTGGCCACCGGCGGCTACGGGCGG
>JACPJY010000167.1 GCA_016187325.1 Rhodospirillales bacterium
CGCTACAATCTCTCAGGATGACCTCGATGTGCTCACCACCCGATACAACCAAACCCCACGACAATGCCTCGGCTTCCGTACCCCGGCCGAGGTCTTCACAAGCTTCTTCAACCATGTTGCACTTGAAACGTGAGTCCACCCGCCCGCTTTCGCGGGTGTGACGATTACAAGTGACCCGATTTTGTCCGGCCCCTTGACATTGCCGGTGGCAAGGCGTATGTTCATGTTTTGTTCGATTCGCTCTTGGACATCGTAAATAGGATTTACGCCGCCGCCGCGGGTAGCGCGGTGCGCCGACGCTGGTTCGGTGGCGCCCCGGCGCCGGCGCCGATTCCTCGCCGGGTCGAGGGGTTGCGGCAAAAAATGATGAGAAATGATGATAAATAAAAAAATTTCCCGGGCCTGAATCGTGGCCGATCAAAGGGTTAGGCGAAAATCGGCGGCGAAAAATGATGAGTTTCGGACGAGATTTTGATGAGTTTCGGACGAGTTTTTGATGATGTCCGGACGAGTTTATGACGAGGTTCTGACGAGTTTCGGACGAGCCGACGACGAGTCCCGGGCGAGGCGCCGGCGCCTCCGCCTACCCCTGCTTCAGCCGGAACAGCGTCAGGCCGATGTCGTCGAGGACGCCCTGCTCGCGGCGCGCCAACTCGCGGGCCTCGCGCTGGTCGCGGGTCTTTTGCGCGACCTCGAATTTCTTCAGCTCGCGATAAGCCTCGTTCAGCCGCTCGCGCGCCGCCGCCACCTGCGCCTCCATGCGCCGGATGCCGTCGTTGAGCGTCTGGCGGCGGTCGATTACGGCTCGCGCGTAGTTGCCGTAGAAGAACCCGGCCTCCTCGGGCGACGCCATTGCCGCGTTTTGCTCGTTGATCACCTCCCGGCGCAGCCGTTCGAGCCCGACCTCGAGCTCGACCAACGCGCGTAGCACCTGGCCGAGCTCGCGCCGACGCTCGTCGACGGTCCATTCGTTGAGGCGGATCAAGGTGTTGAGGTTCTTGGCCATGACCGGAATCCTCCGCGATTACTTTTTCGGCGGCTGTCCCGCCGCCGGTGCTTGTTGTTGCGCTTGTTGCGGCGCGCCGGTGGCCGGCTTCTGTTGTTGGGGCTGCCCGCCGCCGATGTCCAAGATCTCGGCCAGCGTCCGATAGCAGGTTTCGAGATCGGTGCGCTCGTCGATCCGTTGCGCCAGGAACTTCTCCAGCGCCGGATAGTAATGCACCGCCTCGTCTACCTGCGGGTCGGTGCCGCGGCGATAGGCGCCGAGGCGAATCAGCTCCGCCATGTCCTCGTAGACGGCGATCAGTTGCCGTGCGCGGCCGATGATGGCGTTTTCCTCGGCCGTGTTGCAGGCCGGCATGGTGCGCGACACGCTGCGCAGCACGTTGATCGGCGGATAGCGGCCGCGCTCGGCGATCGAGCGGTCGAGCACCACGTGGCCGTCGAGGATGCCGCGCACCGCGTCGGCGACCGGCTCGTTGTGGTCGTCGCCTTCTACCAGCACGGTGAACAGGCCGGTGATGGTGCCCTGGCCCTCGGCGCCCGGCCCGGCGCGCTCGAGCAGGCGCGGCAGCTCGGCGAACACCGTCGGCGTATAGCCCTTGCTGGCTGGCGGCTCGCCGGCGCTGAGGCTGATCTCGCGCTGCGCCATGGCGAAGCGGGTGATGCTGTCGATCAGGCACAGCACGTCCTTTTTCCGGTCGCGGAAGTATTCGGCGATCGCCATCGTCACGTAGGCTGCCTGGCGGCGGATCAGCGGGCTTTCGTCGGCGGTCGCCATGACGACGACGCTGTGCGCCATGCCTTCGTCGCCCAGGTGGTCCTCGATGAACTCGCGGGTTTCGCGGCTGCGCTCGCCGACCATGCCGACGACGCTGACCTCGGCGGCGGTGTGGCGCGCCATCATCGACATCAGCGTCGATTTGCCGATCCCGGAGCCGGCGAAGATGCCCAGGCGCTGGCCGCGGCAGCAGGTGAGGAAGGCGTTCATGGCGCGCACGCCGAGGTCGATCTTGCCCTCGACGCGCTTGCGCGTGTGGGCCGCCGGCGGCGTGCCGTGGATGGGATATCCGATCGGCCCCGCCGGCAACGGTCCCTTGCCGTCGACCGGCTCGCCGAAGCCGTTGACGACGCGGCCGAGCCAGCCCTCGGACGGATAGATCACCGGCTCGGCGGACGTCAGCTCGACCTGGCAGCCCATGCCGACGCCCTCGATGGCGCCGAACGGCATCAGCAGCGCCCGGTTGTCGGCAAACCCGACCACCTGACAGCGCACCCGGCGGCCGTTGCGGGCAACGACTTCGCAGTGGTCGCCGACCGACAAGCTGCTTTGGACGCCGCCGACCTCGATCAGCATGCCGACGACATCGGTCACCTTCCCGAACACCTTGTATTCGGGCAGGCTCTCGACTTCCTTGGCGATGGTGGTCCCGAAGACGGTCAACCCGTGCCCCTCCCGTGGGCCCCTGTCGAGGGCGATTCCAACCCTGGCCCAACCCCGGCGGCGGACCTTTCAGCATAGTCCGCTCGGCCTTCGAAGGACCAGTATGGGAAGCGACCCTTTAAGGTTTGGTAAAGGCTGGCCGGTTGACTTGCCGCAGCGAATCCGGACCTGCCCCGGGGCTGGTAACGCCCGGGGGAAGCCCTTGAAAGCGCCGGAGAAACCCGCAATGCCTGAGCAGCGCCCAAAACCTTGCGCGGCGGCCCGGCCCGGAATATGGTTAACGAATTCGTTAACAAAAAAACCGGGGGCCCTGCATGCGCGTCCTGCTCGTCGAAGACGACCCCACCA
>JACPJY010000168.1 GCA_016187325.1 Rhodospirillales bacterium
GCCGAGCACGTAGCCCGAGGCCGCCATCACCAGGAACAGCTGATAGCCCCAGAACACGAACCACGGCGCCCAGCCGCCCGCCAGCCGTGCCTGGCAGGTGCGCTGCACGACGTGGAACGAGGTCGCGATCAGCGCGTTGCCGCCGAAGGCGAAGATGACCGCCGAGGTGTGCACGGGCCGGAGCCGCCCGAAATTGGTCCATGGCGTATCGAAGTTGAGCGCCGGAAACGCCAATTGCAGCGCGATCACGAGGCCGGCGGAGAAACCGACAATGCCCCAGAACACGGTCGCCACGACGCCGGCACGGATGACAGCGTCGTTGTAGGGAATGCGGCTATTTGGGTCGGCGGGACCGCCGGTGTCGTTGCCGCGATGGATGACCCAGAAGATTCCGAACACGCAGAATAAAGCCAGAAGCAGGCCGTGGACATAGATGGCGGTATCGACCGCCCCGGAGGCCAGGGTGGCGCCAAGAAGTACGCCGAGCCCGAGCGGCCCGATGGCAACAATAGACATGGTTCGTTCTCCCCCTTGCTCTGGGATCGTTGTCGACCGCCTCGTCGCGGGCAGACTTATTGTCTTTGCATCCCGGCCTTGCGGTCATTGATTTTAGTCAACCACGGCAAGGCCGATTCCACGGGCGTCCGCAACAAAGCGGCCCGCATTCGTCTTTCGTTCCAAATTCCGATGGCCCGATTCTGGACCTCCGGCGCATCCCGTTCCAGTGAAAATCCGCGGCCTGAATCCCCGTCGGACAGGCACCTGCGCTGCCGTTGGCGGAATTCCCCGGCCGGTGGCGGATGTCGACGGTCGTCGTCTACTGGCGTTGCTGCAGGCGCTTCAGGGCGCCGGCGTGCGCCTGGCACGGATCGGTGGCGTCGAAGCGCGGCGTGAACCAGACGAAGTCGAACGGCAGCGACGGGGCGCCATGGTCCTTCGCGTAGTCGTCCGGCGTCCGGTGGTCCGGGTACGATTCCACGAGACCGATACTGAGGACCTTGCGGCCGGGCGCCATGCGGCGGAGGAACTCCGGAACCCCATGATCCGTCCTGGCGTGACCGGCCCCGCTGATCAGCACCGCGCCATCCAGGTCCAGCCCCGCCGCCGCGTCGACGAGGCTCGCCGCCATGTGGGCGTCGCGTGCACGCTGGACGATGACCATCTTTGCTGCCACCGCGTCGGACAGCATGTTGCAATGGCTCTTCCTCATTTCCTCTGCCATCGCCGTCTTGACGGCGTCGGCGGGCCGCAACTCGCCGAGGCGCGCGCGGGCGTCCGGGGCGAGCGCGCTTTCTCCCTGCTGCCCGATGGCGCGGACGGTGGCCCGCGCCAGGTCCGCCGCTACCACCGGCAGGCTGGCGTCGAGCGCGGCCTGGGCGATTGGCCGGTACAGGTCCCAGTCCGGCCAGCCGGACTTCGGCCAATCCACCGCCGCGCCCAGGCCCTTGGCGTCCTTCGGATTGTTCCGCAGGTAGGCGGCGATCGCCGGGCCGTGGTCGGCGGCGAACATCTCGAAGGCGACGGCCACCCGGCGGCCGCCTTGAATCATGCGGTCGACCAGCCAGGCCTGCAGCCGATGATGGTCGGGATTGTCGTGCTTCTCGCCGATCAGCACGAAATCGGATCGCCCGACAGCAATCAGAAGGGACGCCGCGTCGGTGAACCGCTGCCGCTTCGGCTGCCACACCCTCCCGGTCAGGGGATGGCCACGCTCGAACTCGGAAACCCATTGGCCGGCCGGCGACGACAATGCCGTGCCGCCGTCGATTCCGCCGCCACAGGCGGCGAGGCCGGCGACCACGACAGCGGCTGCGAGCCCGCCGGTTGCCAACCGTCGCCACGACCGGTTCGGCGAGCAACTTGCAGGCATCATCGATTGCCCGTCGGGCGCGATGGAGCCGGCCGTTCGGGGCCAGCGTTCGGGTTACTCTTACTCCAGACATCCAGCAACGTCACCATGCGCACCAATTCCGCCAGCGACTCGGCTCGCATCTTCTCCATCACCTTGGCGCGATGGATTTCGACAGTCCGCTGGCTGATCGCCAGTTGCTGGGCGACGGCCTTATTGGTGTTGCCGAGCGCCACCAGGTCGAGAACCTGCTGCTCGCGGGGCGTCAACGACGCGATCCGTTTCTCGATCTCGTCTTTCGTCATCTGGGTCTGATCGGCACTAAGGTTTTCGGCGACCGCTTTATGGACGCGGTCGAGAAGCAGATCGTCGTTGAACGGTTTTTCGATGAAGTCCGCGGCGCCGGCCTTCATCGCATGGACGGCGATCTGCACGTCGCCGTGGCTGCTGAGGAAGATTACCGGCAGGCGGATCCCACGCTCCCGGAGCTCCCGCTGCAGTTCGAGACCGCTCATCCCCGGCATCCGGATATCGAGTAGGATGCAGCCTCGCTGCGTCGGCTCGAAGGCGTCGAGAAACGCTTGCGCGGTCCTGAAGGTTTTCACCTCGAGATCGACGGACGAGATCAGGGCGCGCAGGAACCGCCGCTCGGCCGCGTCGTCATTGACGATGAAGACGGTCGGTTTTTCGCTCACTGCTCCGTGGTCTCCCTAGTGACGGTAAGGCTGAAACAGAACTCCATTCCATACCGCGCTAGGCTGTTGACCCCGGTCAATTGCGGAAAATCGCGGATGCCCTAAGCAGTATCCACGATCGGACCGGGTATGCACCAGCCCCCCTGACGGGCTAAACTCACGCCCTCGATCACTATATAAACACTAGCCGGGCCGCCAATATTCCGCCACGGAGCGGGGACAAAGGGGCGGCAAAAAGGGAATGCGCATGTTTCACCGTTACGGCAATCCTGGGCGGTTTTTGCGTTTGGCGTCGGCGGTCGAGCCGTGGCTGAAGGGGGGGACGGCGGTGCTGTTGGCGGCGGGGCTGTATTTAGGGCTGTTCGCCTCGCCGGCCGACTACCAGCAGGGCGATAGCGTGCGCATCATGTATATCCATGTGCCGGCGGCGTGGATGGCGTTGTTCTGCTACACGGCGCTGGCCGGCGCTTCCGCCGTTGCCTTGATCTGGAAGCACCCGCTGGCGGATCTGGCGGGCCGCGCCACGGCGCCGGTGGGGGCGTGCTTCACGGTGCTGGCGCTGGTCACCGGCTCGCTGTGGGGCAAGCCGATGTGGGGCACCTGGTGGGTGTGGGACGCGCGGTTGACCAGCGTGCTGGTGCTGTTGTTCCTGTATCTCGGCTATATCGCGCTCGCCACCGCCTTCGACGATGCGGGCCGCGGCGCGCGGGCGGCGGCGATCCTGGCGCTGGTCGGCTTCGTCAACGTGCCGGTGATCAAGTTCTCGGTCGACTGGTGGAACACCCTGCACCAGCCGGCGAGCGTGCTCAAGATCGGCGGCCCGGCGATCCACGCCAGCATGCTGGCGCCGCTGTTGCTGATGGCGCTCGCCTTCACCGGTCTTTATCTGTGGCTGCTGCTGGTGCGCATCAGGAGCGAGTTCCTCGCCGGCCGCCTCCGCGCC